>JBBIQC010000165.1:4498-5330 GCA_037442585.1 Oscillatoriales cyanobacterium bin_317 | reverse complement strand
GATTGCCCTGGATGCTCAATCTCCTGACATTGCTCAGGGAGTAAATACGGCACAGGAAGCTCGTGAACTCTCCAGCGATGAACTGGATAAGATTGGAGCCGGAGATCAGGGCATCATGTTTGGTTTTGCTTGTAACGAAACTCCTGAATTAATGCCGTTGCCTATTTCTCTGGCTCACCGAATTTCTCGCAAGCTGGCTGCTGTGCGTAAGACTGGTCAACTGCCCTACCTTCGTCCCGATGGCAAAACTCAGGTAACGGTAGCCTACGAAGATAACCGCCCGGTTGCCATTGATACAATCCTGGTTTCCACCCAGCATGCTCCGACCATTGGGGATATTACCGATGAAGCCGCTGTGCAAGCCAAGATCAAGGAAGATCTCTGGTCTATGGTGGTGCTGCCAGTGTTCAGCGACCTGGAAGTACAACCCGATCGCAATACTCGCTTCCTGGTTAACCCGACTGGTAAATTTGTGGTGGGTGGCCCTCAAGGCGATGCCGGCTTAACGGGACGCAAGATTATTGTAGATACCTATGGGGGGTACTCCCGTCATGGGGGGGGTGCCTTCTCTGGTAAGGATCCCACCAAAGTGGACCGGAGTGCGGCTTATGCCTGCCGTTATGTAGCTAAGAATATCGTCGCGGCTGGTCTGGCGGATAAGTGCGAAGTGCAACTCAGCTATGCGATCGGCGTGGCCCGTCCGGTCAGCGTCATGATTGACACCTTTGGGACCGGCAAGATCGATGACGATCGCCTGCTGGAATTAATTACTCAGCATTTTGAGTTGCGTCCCGCTGGAATCATCCAAACCTTCAATCTGCGCTATCTGCCT
>JBBIQC010000165.1:0-4488 GCA_037442585.1 Oscillatoriales cyanobacterium bin_317 | reverse complement strand
CTGCGGAACGAGGTGGTCGGTTCTACCAGGATGTGGCTGCTTACGGTCATTTCGGACGTAATGATCTGGATCTGCCCTGGGAACAAACTGACAAAGCGGCTCTGCTGAAAGAGGCTGCATCCCAGATGTTATCGATCGTCTAACTGGCACTCACTTAAACCTGAAGTCTTTCCCAGAAACCCGGAATCTCAAAGATCCGGGTTTCTGAGTCTATTCCTACCCGCCGTACTGCCAACCTGTACTTTCCAGCAGCAAGGGATCCCCCTCCCGGTGAATGCCAGAGGCAATCACTTCACCAACAAAGACCGTGTGATCACCTTTTTCGACTGAGCCAACCACCTGACATTCCACATACCCCAGGGAATCGGAAATGATGGGACAACCTGTTTCCCCCAAATAAAACTCGACATCCTCAAATTTGTTGCCTACCCGTCGCTGGGGTTTGAAAAACTTCTGGGCCATCTCTTTCTGGCCTGCTTCTAGAAAACTGAGGGCAAATACACCACTGGCTTTGATCATGGCGTGCGATCGCGAATCATTCTTGACACAGTTCACCACCAGAGGCGGCGTAAATGAGGATTGCATCACCCAACTTGCCGTGAAGCCGTTCACCTCATCCCCCTCTTTCACCCCACAGATGTAAAGACCGTGGGGAATTTTACGCAGCATTGTTTTTTTCGCTTGTTCATCCAGCAAGGGTTTCACCACCTTTTACAAACTGTTTACGCTTCAGTGTAGCAGCGGAGAGAGTGCTCAAAATGATTGACCAAAGCCAAATTGGAACCGAACGTCACCCTGATTGCTGATTCCCAAATCTCCTCGGATGATTCCGAGAGGAGAATTGACGCGCAGGCCAAAACCGGCCCCAAATCCTGTTCCTGGCTTGTCTCTGATGACAGCGGGTTGTCCCGGTACATCTTTATCCGTTCCCAGATCAGAGGCAAAATCAAAGAAGGCTGCCCCCCCAATATATTTGTAAATCGGGAAGCGATATTCGGCATTGGCCTGCACGTAACTGCGGCTGCTGCCAATTGCTCCTGTATTCCAGGCGCGGACGGAATTGGAACCGCCTAATACAAAAGCGTTATAGGGAGGCAAATCACCTACCCAACTGCCAGCCTGGACATTAAAGGCAAAGACTTCAGGTTGGCTATCCGTGGGAGAGGGAGGAGTTTTGTAAGCCGCCGTGATCCACTTAATGGGGATGAATTGGGCATAGCCCGCATCAAATCGGGTGCCCAGAACGCTACCCCGACCAATGGGGAAGTACTGATCCACATTGAGCCGAGTGTACGACCCTGTACTGGGATTCGTGCGATTGTCTCGCATATCCCGCAGAGCATTGAAGGAAAAACTGAACAGGTCATCGACTCCAGTTCCGCTCAAGGTCAGGGGATTCCCATATTCATCCGTAGCCCAAACTTTATTGGCACTATCGCGAGTGCTGACGTTGGCATAATTCAGCCCCCATCGACCATCCCATCCGGCTCCTAACGGTCGTTGTAGCCCAACTCCCACTCCATACCGCAGTTCCCGCACCCGATCGCCGTTGGGCAGATTCACCTCGTCGGTAAACACATTCGAGAGTCCTCGATTCCGGAAGAGATTGGCGCTGTAACCGGGCACATTGGGTTCCGTGTCCCGGTAGGGGCTGACAAAGCGGGCATCAAATTGCACATCCCGCGTTCCCACCAGCACATTTGCGCCCAGTTGCTGACCCAGGCCGCCAAAGTTGACATCCTGAATGCTGACCGACCCAAAGAGACCCAGCGCATCATTATACCCACCACCAAAGCGCAGATCACGAGGGGGACGTTCCACCAGGTTGTACACGACATCCGCTCTCCGGGCATCACCTTCAAACGTGATATTGACCGATTGAAAGATCCCCAAATTGCTGAGACGTTGCAAGTCTTCTTTCGCCCGATCGACCTGGAACACCTGACCGGGTTTGGTTTTAATTTGCCGCAGGACAAACGCCTCTTGAGAGCGAGGGGCGATCGGCTGGCCTTTTTCATCGGTAGCTTTCCCCTCTCGATCCAGATACCGCAGTTTCACATCATTGACCACCCCTTCCGCGACATCAATGGTGAGAATGCCATCGGCTGAGGGCTGCAAGCTCAATACCCGTGCTAAGGTATAGCCATTTTTGGCATACCAGTCGTTGATTTGTTTGACAGCCTGATTCAGAGCCGCCGGATCCAGAGGTTTACCAAACTGATCTCGGAAAAACTCAGTCGCCACTACATAATTGAGCACATTGGCATTGGTGAGATTGAGCGATCGCAAAAGAGTGGGCGTTGCAGTAAACGTGACGCTTAACCCTTGCGGATTTTGCTGCGTACTAACCGTTACGGCTGAGAAAAATCCTGTACTCAGTAACTGGGTAACATCCTCCTGCAATTGATTGGGCGTTGTCTGACTGCCCGGTTTGGTCTGGATCACCCGCAGACCCAAATCCTGCAGGGAAGGATCTACCCCCACAATTTGTATATCTGTTACCAACACCGCCAACCCAGACGAACCAGGGGGTTGCATGGAATTTGCTGGACGGCTCGGTGCTGAGGGGGGTGGCAGTTGATTGGGCAACGGCGTGGGTTGGGAAGTTGTTGCTGGGGATGGAGTAACAGCGGGTGCAACCCAGATAGGGGTGTTCAGTGAGGAGGATGGAGTAGCAGAAGGGGAAACTGGAGGTTGAGGGGGGAGGGGAGTCGGTGGGTCAGGTGGGACAGGTTGAATTACTTCTGGTTCACTGGCAGGCGGAGGGGGAATTTCCTCACCTGGAACTGAAGCAGGTTGGGAGGAAAGGGGAGGCTGGGAAGCGGGGGGTGGGGCAATTTCAGTTTGAGTAACCCCCTCTGATGGGGCAGGGACAACAACGGATTGGTAGTCCTGATAATATTCTGGGTTCGGCAAAGCAGGGCTTGAGGCTGGATTGGCAGCCGCGATTTCTGCCTGTAAGGAGGATACGATCGCGACTGCAGCCCAAATACTCAGGGTATGCAGCCGTAATTGCGATGTTTTTTGCAGAACCGGGGTCGCAGCGTTCAAAGTCGTTTCAGGTGTGAGTGGGCCGGGACGACCTGCGGGTTTCCAGTCAAGGAAACAACCTGAATCGTCCATTTCGCCCATTCATTCTGCACAAAAGCACGAAAATGGCTAACTTTTTTCCTAAAGAAACTGCAAAAGCTGCCATGCCAGTTTCGCAGCCCCTACCATGCCAGCCTGATTGCCCAGTTCGGCTCGCAGTAGCTGTAAGCCTGCACGGGAACTGGGAAGCACCCGCCGTTCAATTTCAGCTTGTACGCTGGGAAAGAAAAAGTCTGCACTGGCGCTCACTCCTCCCCCAATGACGATCGCCTCTGGGGTTAAGACATAAATCAGACTTGCCAGTCCGGCCCCTAAGTCCTGTCCATATTGCTGCCAGAACTCTAGTGCTTTGGGATCACCCGCTACAGCCATTGCTCCTAATTCGTCAGGTTCCATCCCTGTGCGACGACGAATTGCCTGAACAGACACATACTGCTCCAGGGATCCCTGATTGCCACTATTACAGGGTGGCCCGTCCGGACTCAGGGTAATTAATCCCAGTTCCCCAGCAGTTCCATGATGACCGACAAACAGTTTGCCATCCAAAATAATCGCTCCACCAACACCAGTGCCCAGGGTTAACAGAATCAGGTTGCGGTACCAGCGTCCGGCTCCTAACCAGGCTTCACCTAATCCAGCACAGTTGGCATCATTGGCAATTACCGTGGGTCGACCTGTTTTCGCTTCCAACCAGTCTGCCAGGGGAACATCCTGCCAGCCGCTAAGATTAATTGCCACTCTCGCAATTCGTCCGGTAGCATCCGCAGGCCCAGGAGTTCCCACGCCGATCGCCACAGCCTTCCGCTCCGGGTCTATTTCAGCGATCGCAGCGACCATCGCCACCAAGACCGCTTCTGGAGTGGCAGGTTGGGGAGTCGGGAGCCTGAGGGTCTGAAGACAGATTCCATCTTGAGTAAAGCGCCCCAGCTTGATGGCTGTTCCTCCCAGATCGATACCTAAAACTTGAGGAGCCGTTGGGGACTCGCTGGGAGTAACATTCATCATCAAAAGGTTACTAAGATTCAAAGGGGCAGGATAAATGGCTAGACAGACCTGTCATTCGTCATCGGTCATTCGTCCTTGAGGAATGGGAAGAACAAAGGACAAAGAACCACTAGTCAGCCATTTTATAGGAATTGAGGAACACTTTAAATTCTTGCAAAGCCCGCTGATAATTGCTTGCTTTTGCATCCAGGTCAGCCTGGAAAAGCTTGCTGGCTTGATTACGGGCCTGGTGCTAGTTGAAACCCTAGTTTCTGAAGCTGGCAAGTTTGTTATTTGGCCGTTTCCTTGACCGACCCCAGCCAATTCTGAAATTCAGATCGCTTGCTTTCCCATGAACTGGTATTGGCTTTGCGCTTCGCAACCTTGCTGCTTTGGTTATTTTGAGGTTTGCGA
>JBBIQC010000164.1:0-8614 GCA_037442585.1 Oscillatoriales cyanobacterium bin_317 | reverse complement strand
GGCAAATTAACCTTTTGAGCCAGACCAAGCCTCTTCAGTAGAGCGATCGCCCACCAGGTGACATCAATTTCCCACCAGCGCCATCCGGCTTTCGCCACATTGGGAAAAGCATGGTGATTGTTGTGCCAGCCTTCGCCATAGGTGAGAATCGCGGCCCACCAGAGATTCCGCGAGTTGTCATTTACCTCAAAGCTACGGTAGCCCCACATGTGTGTTACAGAGTTGATGAACCAGGTGCTGTGCCAGAGAAGAACGGCTCTTAAGGCCATCCCATAAATTACAAACGGCCAGCCCCCCAGGAGATACAGCAGAATTCCCATCGGGATTTGCAGCAGGATGAAGTAGCGATCGAGCCAGCAGTAAAACGGATCACGAGCCAGGTCAGGAGCATAGCGCTTGTAATGACTGTCCTCAAAAAATTCCGGGTTGGGATAGAAGATCCACAGCATGTGACTCCACCAGAAGCCGCGCCGCGCCGAGTAGGGATCTTTATCTACATCTTCGGTGTAGGCATGATGCAGGCGATGGCCAGCGACCCAGAAAATAGGGCCACCCTGCATCGCCATTGCGCCGATGAGCGCGATCGTATATTCCAACCAGCGCGGCACCTGAAAACTGCGGTGACTCAGCAAGCGGTGATAGCCTAAACAAATTCCAATACTACCCAGAAACCAGTGCAGTAATAAGGTGACTCCTAAAGCTGACCAGGAGAAGCACCAGAACGATAACAATGCCAGCAGATGAACCGTAGAGAAAAAGATGACCGCAACCCAATTCAGGGCGGGTTTATTCACAGGGTTGGGTAGCACTTCAGCAGTCATTCAAAAACACTCCTCAAACACAACAAACACAATGGGCGTTACGCTGCGCTAACAGCACTCTACCAATCTACCAATCCAAAATCTAAAATCCAAAATCGAGTCACGTTAGCGTTACCAGATCGATCGCCGGATCCCGATAACTCTGTCCAGCATAAGTTTGCTTAACGGCTTCAGCAATTTGCTCAATGGGGGCATCCTTACGGCAGTAGGAGTCGGCTCCAACGGTAAGGGCGGTTTCCCAGGTCGAGCGATCGGCGGGATCGAGCAGGATCAGTAATTTGGATTGAGTGACGCAGGAATCGGCCTGAACCGTTTGCATCTGGGCGACGAATTCAGCCAGATCCATGTCGGGAAGGCTGGAATCGGCGATCGCGACATCAACATCGATCGATTCCAGCAAGACTAATCCGGTTGTGCCGTTGGTAGCTTCGCTGGCAACCTCGAGGCCATCTTGAGCGCGTAAGGCGGCTCGTAAGTTAACGCGAGTTTGCTCATCATCTTCAACAAGAATGACTTGAATATCACTCATGGTTGTCCTCCGTGATTACGGGACTGATTGGTGGGGTGTGAGGGCGTAGCATTCGGTGATGATTTCAAATTGTTCTGGGGTTTCATAGCCGAATGCTGCGCCTCTACGGGATGGTGGGTGGTTTTCAGGTTTAGATTTTGATCATGGGAACTTCCTGGGAAGCTTCTTGATGTTCATGCGGGTGTTCATGCTGGCTGTCTGGAATCTCTGGGAGGTCGTTGGGGCCACCGCAGGCGGAAATGGTGCCAACAAAATCAACATCTGCCAGACGTTTCTGTTTCAGTTCGGCCATTTGTTCAGGACTGAGAATACGGGATTCATCAAAGCCGAATTCAATTTCGGTATGTAATCCTTTCTGCTTGATGCGTTTCAAATTGTAGAAGCGTTTATTCAACGTGGTCTTGATAAAGGCCCAGAGACATCCCAGTAAGTAACGACGTTTGAACGGGTCTTTTTCAAACCAGTATTCAATCATCTTTCTCGTATAGAAGCGGGCATAGTTCCGTAGCACTCCTTTCAAGACCTCTTCCCGCGTCATATTATCGGGCTTAATGATGGGTGTGACAAAATTGTAATGGGAGTAATCGCGAATTTCAACCTTATCCGCCAGGTCTTGAAACAACTCGGAGAAGGGCCAGGGCGTGTACATATTCCAGTTGGTCATGTCAGCCTGCCAATCCCGACACATGCGGTAGGTTTCCTCAATGGTTTCTGGCGTTTCATTGGGCAAGCCCATAATGAATTGCACTTCGGCCAGAATGCCATTTTCCCGCAGCAAGCGCACAGCCCGTTTGTTGTCTTCAATGGTAGTTTCTTTACGGAACAGGTTGAGATTTAACTGAGCCGCTGCTTCTGTTCCCAGAGACACATGCACCAGTCCGGCTTTCCGGTACAGGGGCAGTTCTTTTTCATCCCGGAGAATATCCGTCACACGGGTGTTGATGCCCCAGTGAATGCCCAGGTTACGATCGCATAGTTCCTCACAGAGCGCAATAAACCGGGATTTGTTAATCGTCGGTTCTTCATCGGCCAGGATGAAAAAGCCAACCTGATGTTCCTTAACCAGCTTTTCGATTTCATCCACAAAGTTCTTGGGAGAACGCGAGCGGTATTTGCGCCAGAACTTCCACTGCGAACAGAAGCGACAGCGGAAGGGGCAGCCTCTGGAATAGTTAGGAACCGCGACTCGCGTATTGAGTGGTGTGTAAATATATCGCTTCCAGTCCAGCAGGCTCCAGTCAGGAGTCAGAGTATTGAGATCTTTGATGGGCGGATGGGCGGGTGTGGCGACGACCTGACCATTTTCCAGGTAGGCGATACCGAGAATGTTGGCCCGATCGCTTTTATCGGTTCCTGCAGCCAGCGATCGCATCAAGTTTACGGTGATTTCCTCCCCTTCTCCGCGAATGATGTAATCCACCCAGGGAGCCTCACCCAGCACTTCCCGATACATATAGGTGGGATGCACGCCCCCCATAATCGTAGTGGCTTCAGGGCAGATTTCTTTCACCAGCTTGAGGGTACTTTGCGACTTGTAAATCATGGGTGTGATGGCTGTCGCTAACACCACATCCGGTTGATGATCGCGAAGAATGGTGGCCAGTTCTGCATCTTCGATATGATTCGTCATCGCATCGACAAAGCGAATATCGGTGAATCCAGCCGTCTTAAGCGCCCCCCCTACATAGGGCACCCAACTCGGAGGCCAGTTTCCCGCAATTTCAGCCCCTCCCGAATGGTAGTTAGGCTGAATCATCATAATCCGCATAATTGACTCCTCTGTGATTCCTTTTCTTAGATGGGCATAAGTTCGACAAACCTCTCCCTCCCAACCTCCCTCTCCGACACGGAAAGGGAGGAGCCACGAAAATTCTCAGTTTGAAGTCCCTTTCCTTTAGGAGAGGGATTTAGGGAGAGGTCAACTTAAATCGATTTGGAGAAGGTTCCGGTTTTGCGTTCACCGAGATAGGCATCAAATACGGAGGCAATATTTCTAATCAACAGACGACCAATGGGGGTAATTTCAATGCCATCGGAATATAACTTCACCAGTCTATCAGCTTCTAATGCTTTGAGTTTGGGAATTTCACGCCAGAAGTAATCGTCAAAGTCAATATCAAAGCCCAGGTGATATTTCTCTTCAATATCCTGTTGGGCTAACTGAAACTGACACATCAATTCCATGATGATCGTGCGACGGATAATGTCATCCTGGTTAAGTGTTACGCCTTTCTCGATCGGTAACCTGCCCTCATCGATCGCCCCATAAAACTCTTTCAACCGCTTGTGATTCTGGATATACACATCATGCAACATACTGATCGAGGTAATCCCAAAACCAAACAGGTCGGATTCTGGTTTAGTGGTGTAGCCCTGGAAATTGCGATGGAGTTTTCCGGCCCGTTGAGCGATCGTCAGTTCATCATTCGGCTTGGCAAAGTGATCCATGCCGATGAAGACATATTCTTTTTCAGTGAGTTCGGCGATCGTCATTTGCAAGATCTTTAGCTTCTCAGGCGCAGGCGGTAGGGCTTCCTGAGAAATTTTCTTCTGAATCGGTTTGATCCAGGGCACATAGGCAAAGTTGAAGACTGCAATACGATCGGGATTGAGTTCAATTGTTTTCTGAACGGTTTCCTTAAACGTATATAGAGTTTGGTAGGGAAGCCCGTAAATCAAATCTACATTAACGCTTTCAAATCCAGCTTCCCTAATCCAACTCATGACATCAAACAGCATCGATTCTGGTTGGATTCGGTTCACTGCTGCCTGTACTTCAGGATTGAAATCTTGAATGCCAAAGCTAATTCGATTAAAGCCCAGACTCTTTAAGAAAAAGATGTAGTTCTTATCGACATAACGGGGATTAATTTCAATCGAAACTTCTGCAGCCGGATCCAGACTGAAATGACGATTGAGGGTATTCCAGAGAAATTCAATCTGACTTAAGTTGAGATAATTGGGAGTACCACCGCCCCAATGCAGTTGATGCACTTTTCGCTGACCATCAATCAGGCTGGCCACCTGCTCAATATTACGGGCCAGGTAATTTAAATAGGGATCTGCCAGTTCTCGACGCTGGGTAATGATCGTGTTGCAACCACAGAAATAACAGGCCGTTTCACAGAACGGAATATGGCAGTAGAGGGAAATGGGCGTTTGTTTGTGATTCCCTACCGCGATCGCCGTTCTGAAATCCAATTCATCAAACTCAGGCTTTAATTCGGTTGCTGGGGGATAGCTGGTATAACGCGGTAAGGGGCGATCGTATTTTTGCAATAACTCAGAGTCAAATTGAACGGTTTGTGGCAGAAGTTTCATGGTTTGAGGGGAGGGGAAATTAGGAATTAGGGATTGGGAATTAGGGATTAGGAATTAGGGGTTATGTAGGGGCGGGTTTCGTTACCAAATTTCTGCGTGGTGTCAATTGGCTAGCTAAACCCGTCCCTACAAATTCACGGTTATTGACTCCCCTCTCCCACGGGGAGAGGGGTTGGGGGTGAGGGTCAGTTTTATTCCGAAGCGACTAGAGCTACACTCGTACCAGCGGGACGACGCTCCGTACTTCCCGGACGATCTTGACGAGTGAGCAGATCGAAGGTGTGTTCGCCAATCACCGCTTTCACATCCGGTTCCAGTTCATGCATCACATCGCGGTTGAGTTTGAAGGCGTAATTTGCTTCTTCTACAATCCGTTCGATCGTGGCTTCGTCTACAGGCATAGAATCGAGGGCTTGACGATAACGTTCCTTGAAAGCGCGTCTGGCCTCTACCGTGGGAATTTGCTCAAACTCATGTAGAGCCGTACCCTGATCCGGGGGCAGATTCATGGCCGATCGCACAATATTCTTCAAACTTTGACCACCGGACAAATCACCCATGTAGCGCACATAGGAATGAGCCACCAGCAGTGCTGGATCCGTATTGGCAATCTCTCGTAAGCGATTTACATAGACCAGACCCGCACTCAACGGCGTAATTTGATCGCGCCAGTTTTCACCATAGTAATAGGCCAGGTCTTTTTCTAGATTGGCTTTACGGTTCAGTTCCGGGAAATACATCCGACCGATGACGGGGTCGTTTTGGTAGCGTTGCAGTTCTTCTTCCAGAGTGCTGTAAACCAGATACAGGTTGGCCAGTAGTTTGCGGAAGGGTTCCCGTTCAACAATTCCTTTCAAAAAGCACTTCATGAAGGCGGTATTTTCTGCAGCGGTATGAGAATGTTGGGTGCCTTCCCGCAGACGAGTGGATAAATTCTGACTCATGTTGAAATCACCTCAATGTAAGGAGGAACTGGCTTGGAGGGTGGGCCAGGATAGTTTCGCGGCTTCAAATCTCAAGGCCCTGAAACTCAAAGCTTCATAACTATAAAGCGATGGATGGTCAAAAAGGGAATAAAGTTTTCATAACTTAACGAAGTCTCGCAGTCCTTAACACTTGCCGTAAAAAGTTTTGAAGGTTCTGGTCAAATGTCCCTCGTTATTATAACTTTTGAGTTATTGAGTTTTGATTTAACGAAAACATGGTTAATTCCTTGCCCAAACCCGCCCAGGAGACTCCCAAGTCCAGCGTCAAAGCGATCGCCAAGGAAAACATCCTCACCCCCCGGTTTTACACTACCGATTTTGAGGTCGCCGCCAATTTAGACCTCTCGGCGCAACACACCGAACTGGAAGCGATGCTGGCCGAAATGCGGGCCGACTACAACCGTCACCATTTCGTGCGGGATGAAGCCTTTGAGCAATCCTGGGATCATCTGGATGGCAAGACCCGCCAGGCGTTTATCGATTATCTGGAACGCTCCTGTGTCTCTGAGTTCTCTGGTTTTCTGTTATTCAAAGAACTGTCTCGCAAACTCAAAGATCGCAATCCCCTGCTGGCCGAAATCTTTCACCTGATGGCACGGGATGAAGCCCGTCACGCCGGATTTTTGAACAAATGCATGGGCGATTTTAATAAATCCCTGGACTTGGGCTACATCACCAAAGCCCGTACCTATACCTTCTTCCCGGTGGAATGGATTCTTTACACCGTTTATCTCTCTGAGAAAATTGGTTACTGGCGTTACATTCTGATTTATCGTCACCTGGAACAACATCCAGAGCATCAGTTCTATCCCCTGTTTCGCTACTTTGAAAGCTGGTGTCAGGACGAAAATCGTCATGGGGATATTTTCAAGGCGTTATTGCGATCGCAACCCCAGCTCTGGAACACCTGGCAATCTCGCCTATGGAGCCGTTTCTTCCTGCTCACTGTCTTCGCCACCCACAGTCTGACCGTGCATGAACGCGCTGGCTTCTACGATGCCCTGGGATTGGATGCCACCAAATTTGACGAAGAAGTTGTCCGTCAGACCAACGCCACCTCACTCCGAGCCTTCCCAGTGATTCTTAATACTGAGCATCCAGAGTTTTATCCTCGCCTGCACAAGTGCGCGGAGTTGAATCTGCAAATCAGCCAGATTGATGCCAGTTCTCAGCCCAAGTTCCTGAAAACCCTACGCAAGTTGCCTTTAATTCTCAGCATCCTGGGGCATCTGGTGCGCCTGTATCTGATTAAGCCGATCGATGCAGAGGCGTTACGTGGCACGGTGCAATAAACCCTATACGTGGAGGGGGCGGGTTGGGCAGATAAACTTTCTGCTTTGCCAACGCTCCCTGAGTGATGGGGATGTGATGACCACCGCTTTAGCCGCAGATCGTTTTTTGGGGGACAATCAGGCTTAAAGCCAGGATTATCCAACAAGGAATGCAGTTTCTTCCACCCTTCATTAGTTTGATCACAAAAATAGAGACTCCATCTTAAGAAGTATTTCCTTTGCTAGATGTAAAAAACATTCAATGAACTGAAAATACTCCTGAAAGTAGCAATTTATCAGGAGTTTTTATGGCAAACCCGATCGAGTTTAATCTTTTCGCCCCATACAACCAGGGGGCTGTCCTAGTCGGCTCCTTTTCTAATTGGGAAGAGATTCCCATGAAAAAAGGAAACGATGGCTACTTTCGCGTCACCGTAGATTTAGAGGATGGTGTTTATCAATACAAGTTTCGAGTACAATCCAAATCCTGGTTTTTTGAACCGGATCAATGGGTGGATGTGACCGATCCCTATGCCACCGATGTAGATGGACAGAGTTCGGAAGAAAACGGCATTGTTCGCATTAAAGATGGAGAGCGAATTGTCGATACTTACGTCTGGCAGCATGATGATCATCCATTGCCTGCTGATCACGAGTTAGTCATTTACGAGTTGCATGTGGCTGACTTTTCTGGTGGTGAAGCGGATAGCAAAGCGCGGGGGAAATATCAGCATGTGATCGAAAAGTTAGATTACCTGTGCGAACTGGGGATTAATGCGATCGAACTCATGCCCGTCAAGGAGTATCCCGGTGATTACAGTTGGGGCTACAATCCCCGACATTTCTTTGCTACAGAATCCAGCTATGGCACCACGGCAGATCTAAAACGGTTGATTGATGAATGTCACGGTCGGGGCATTCGAGTGATTATGGATGGGATTTATAACCATTCGGAAGCCTCCTGCCCCCTGACCCAGATTGATCATGATTACTGGTATCACCATGCCCCCCGCGATCCTGAAAACAACTGGGGGCCAGAGTTCAATTACGAGCATTACGACGAAAATTTAGACACCTATCCGGCGCGTCGTTTTATTGGGGATGTAGTGCGCTATTGGGTTAAAGATTTTCACATTGACGGAATTCGCTACGATGCTGCCCGCCAGATTGCTAATTATGATTTCATGCACTGGATTGTTCAGGAAGCAAAACAGACAGCAGGCGAAAAACCGTTTTATAACATTGCCGAACACATTCCTGAAACTCCCAGCATCACCAATATAGATGGCCCTATGGATGGATGCTGGCATGACAGTTTCTATCACTGTGTCTTAGCTCACATCACTGGTGAAACTTTTGATCTGGAACAGTTAAAAAATGGTCTGGATGCGAAACGTCAGGGATTTATGGGGGCTACCAATGTTGTCAATTATCTGACCAATCATGACCACCATCATGTGATGGCAGAACTGGGCGATCGCGGTATTTTTGATGAAGCTGCCTTTCGTCGTCGCAAACTGGGAGCCGTGTTAGTGATGACCGCGATGGGCGTGCCGATGATCTGGATGGGTGAGGAGTTTGGGGAATATAAACCGAAGACGATCGACTCCGCCAAAATTGATTGGACATTACTGAAGAATGACCTGAATCGTAGCTTATGGGATTATTACAAGGGTCTAATTCATT
>JBBIQC010000163.1:0-8640 GCA_037442585.1 Oscillatoriales cyanobacterium bin_317 | reverse complement strand
CCACAACTGTGGTTTGCCATTCCTAACTCCGCTTAGCCTTATCCGAGAAGTATTGGAAGAACACCAACAATACGTGGAGAAGCAACAACGGGGACACGCTCAAATAGATCCAGGGGTGTGAAGCCGATGGAATCTAACATCCTTTAGCGGTTCATGGGCTTGAGGCAGCGCCAACCGAGCGTGACCGATCGCATGACCATAAACAGTGATAAAGCCAGCCAGAGCCAGTGATTACTCTGCCCATACCAGGCAATCAGTGTGATGGGAACAAATCCAATCAGCACTGATTGCAACATCGCTTGTCGTAGAATCTGTCCCTGTGTCAGTCCTAGAAAATAACCATCAAGCATATATGAGATCGAGCCAAAACCCAGAACAGGTAGTAACCAAAGGACATAGTGTTTCAGATAAATCAGCACCTGGGTGTGGGAGGTCAGTCGTGCAAACAGGACATCCGGGTAGCGAATAAACGCGATCGCAAACAAGATGCCGACCAGTCCTGCTCCTGCACTGACCCAACCCAAGTGAATAATCAACCCATAATCCAACACGACATTCGCAAGACTATTCATCGCGGTCAGAATCAGGACATAACCACTTTGCGATCGCCCTAAAAACCAACCCATGACGACAAAGTTGATTAACGTTGCAGGCGCTCCCCAGATCAACGTATTGTAAAACGCTTGCCCTGCCGCTTTGACCTCTGGACTGGCACTGAGAACCGCAAATCCTAATTCTCTCAGGGGCACTTGCAGGATGACAATTGCCACACCCAACAGCAGTGCCAGGATGCCATGTCGCAGTCCAATCAGCACCATACCTGCTTCGTCTTGCCGTCCCACTGCCTGAGCCGTCATCCCAGTCGTGCTCATGCGTAAGAAGCCAAAGGTCCAGTACAGATAGTTGAATAAGACAGTGGCTAAGGCGACCCCTGCCAGATGTCGAACCTCGGCGAGATGGCCCAGAAAGGCGACATCGAGCAGTCCCGCGATCGGCACCAGCAGATTCGAGAGGATGTTGATGATCGTGAGTTTGAAAAAGGGTCGCAGGAAGGTCGGCGGTGGCAAAATCAGCACAGGCAAGTCAGTTAAAGCTTTATTGTGCAGAATGGTTAGAGGAATGGTGCTGGAAAAAGCGCCATACTTCCTGACTCCCATCAATCAGTCCCATGTTTCCACCCCCTCCCCTGGGAAACACATGCCCGGCTCCTGCTAACGTCACCAGTTCTACCTCTCCCTGGCTCTGACACTGGGTGTAGTGAGTAATCGTCACCTGAGAGGTTGGGCGTTGCTGAATTGGAGCGTTCGCACGACAACCATTCCGTTGCCGCCAAAACTCGATCGTTTGAGGCACAGACAGAATGGTTCCATAGGGACGCACCCCTCCCTGCCAGGGCACTTTCTGATCCGCTGTCCCATTGATCATCAACAGGGGAATCGGAGCAGGAGGACGGCAGGTTGCTTCCAGGGGTTGAGGTAGGGCCGCTGCCACGGAAGCAAAAGCCGCGATCGGGAGTGATCGCTGCTGGGAGACACAGGCTAACTGCTGCACCAGAAAACCACCATTAGAGACGCCAAAGACATAAATTCGCCGCTGGTCGATCGCCCGAATTTGCGTGAGATGCCGAATTAGTTCTGCCGTGAGGGTCACATCCTCAGGCCCAGAAAAAAATTCCCCTACATTCCAACGTCTGTCCAATCCATCTGGGTAAACCACGACAAACCCGACTCGGTCTGCCAAAGCATCTAACCCTGAGCTACGAGCTAAATCTTTTCCTTGAGAGCCATACCCGTGAAAGGCGATGACCAGCGGTAAGGCCGCATTTTTTTGATGAGACTGCGGGGTATGCAACCAGTAGGTTCTTTCCCACCACCCCTCCTGCTGGGATAGTTGCACGACTCGTGTCATAGCGATCGGTTGGTCATGCAACACCGCGACCAGAATTTGCCCGGATGGATCCGCCATCCATTGATCCCAAACGGCAGCAATGTAGTCTTCTGGGTTCGCCCAGGTGTGCTGGCAAAAAGCTAACACCGCCGTTTTGTCTGCGGGTTGAGCCGCACGCACGATAATGTCTTTAAGCTCCATCACCCTCAGCGCCTATCCTATGGTTCGTATTCGAGCACCAGAATTATCTCCAACCTTTCCCTGGTTAAATGGTTCGTCCCCATTGTCCCTTAAAGCCTTGCGCGGACGAATTGTCCTGCTGGATTTCTGGACTTACGGGTGCATTAATTGTCTGCCTGTAACGGGAGAATGCCGCAGTGTAGCGGGTCGGGAAACCCCTGGATTAGCGGATGGAATCGGAGTCGATGCCAGTTTCTCAGAACCCTCTGGACTGTCCTATGCGGGCGATCGCCTTTACATTGCTGATGCCAACAACCACATGATTCGCTGCCTAAACCTGGAGTCTCTTGCGATCAGTACCTTGCCACTCCCTGGTCTATGTGCTCCCAATGTCTGTCTCCCGCCTAAACATAATGGGTAAGTTTAGCTTCTCAACCATTTCCATACCCATGTTGTTTCATAAAAAGCCGTCGAGGACTTTGAGGAAATTACTCGTCGTATGCTCCAAGGGTTTGCGGTGGAGGATAAATACGATGGCATTCGCGCTCAGGCCCACATTGCTCCTGCCAGTTCCGATCATCATCTGTTGCTGCATGGAGACATCTTTGCCGGGATTCGGGTTGCCCTGTTCTCCCGCACACTGGATGAAATTACTCCTGCCTTTCCCGATCTGGTTCGTCCTCTGGCATCGATGACGCTCAGTGCCTTTGGCATGGGTACCAGCGCCGGAGTGATTCTGGATGGAGAGATTGTGCCCTTCCGGGATGACCGGATTCTGCCGTTTCAGGAGTTACAGAAACGGTTGGGACGCAAAACCTTGAGCGATGAACTACTGCGATCGGTGCCTGTCGCCTTTATTGCCTACGACATTCTGTACCAGGATGGACGGGTGCTGATTGAGGTGGATGTGGTGATTACCGCTGCTGAAGTGGGCACCGGGAAGCGCAGTCGCTTTCTGTCGGACTACACCTTCGCCATGCGTGCCAGTGAAGATGATCCCACCCTGCTGAATGTGGGTAAAGCTTACTCAGGGCTAACGGATGCAGAAGTGCAGGAACTGTCCGACTGGTTAAAGCAGCATACCCTGCAAGAATTTGCTCATGGCAGAGTCCGCACGGTGGAACCGAAAATCGTGCTGGAAGTCACCTTTGATCGTGTCGCAGAACCTGTGCTGGCAGGAGTATCCACCTGCTTCATTGCCCATCACCATCCAGAGGGAGTCCCTCCAGGAGATACCCTGATCACCGCTTACACCTGGAATCCAATTCCGAATACCTCCTGGTTGGTCTGGCAGTTGTGTCAGCAGATTGCAGAGGTATCGGATTTGGACTGGATGGCGGCGATCGGAACGCTCAGCGATTTGGGCGATCGCGCTCCCTTTGACCTATTGACAACGGCAAAACGCAAATACACGGGCAAATATCTCAAGGAAGCCACGGCTTTGATTAATGCGGCTCGCCGTGCGGCTCATTATCAACCCGACCTCGCGGCTACTGCTCTGCTCAATCACGCCGATCCCAAATCTCTGGTCAATTCCAGCCGTCCGGAGGTGGAACAATTGCGGCAGGATCGAGAAGCAGTCAAACGAGAACTAGAGGTTGCCCGCAAGGTCGCACCGATCTTTGCCGGAAAGGTGGCACTGTTGCGGCTCAACTCCCCCTGTCAGATCCATCCCCTGTGCTCAAAGTTGGCGAGGTCGCCTGCCCAACTATGTGGTGATTGCTGCCAATGAAGGCTATATTCCCAATCGAGTCAACTTTTCAGCCCGATCGAATTCGATCAATGTCCTGGAATTTCTCCGCAATCAATCGGGGAAGGCGAAGGCAACTACGGCAACGGACACGACCAGGCATCCGGTGGCAGTTTACCCCGCGATCGTTGGCGGCAGTTGTTGACTCAGCTTGGCTTTTCTCAATCATTTACGCATGAGGAATAGAAACAGGGGTATTGTGGACTGTTCGGTACAGCATGGTGCCCCTAGTTGAACAGCCCTATCTCAAAGTTTAGACTTTAGACAGGATAGATGCCCTCCTACTGAGGGTTAGAACCCGGAAAGCTGCCCCTTTGAATCGTCATACTTCTAGATGGAGAAAAACAGGTCTCCTTTTGCGCCCAAACAGCCCCAATCGCCGATCCCGCCTGCCCTGATGGTTTCGGAACCGGGTTCGTTTGCCCAATACACCCTGCAAGAACGGCTCCCTGCGATCCTGCAACGAGCGATCGCAGAGAATTCATTCTCACAATCCGCTGTGACCAACCTGAACGCTTTAGCCACGGAAATATCGGACGGCCTAATTCGCCCGATTCAAGCCGATGGCGGAACGGATGGGGCAGCTTGGGCAGACTACGTTCAGCCATTTCAGGGTAACTCCTGGTTTGATACACCCTTCTACTTCGCGGAAGCCTATTTTTATCGCCGAATTCTGGAAGCCACTGGCTATTTTCAGGTTGAACCGGATCACCGCTGTGATCCCTATGCCCAACAAAAGCACCGGAGCCTGGCAACCGCGATCGAGGCAATTCGGACGATCGCAAGTCAACGGTCGCCTGCAACCCCAGATGTGACAACCCAGGATGAGCATTGTCAGGAGTTGATTCGCCTCCTCCATCTGGCGCTTTGGGGAAACCGGGTTGATCTGAGCCTCTGGTCCGCCGAGGAAAGCAGTCGTATCCGGACTCAGGTTGAGCACGAGGAAGCCCATCTTCTGGTGAACGACAGCGATCGCCTTATTGATCACCTGAGTCAGATGCAAACTGCCCGCCTGGACATTGTGGCAGACAATGCCGGGTTTGAACTGGTCTGCGACTTGGTTCTGGTGGACTTTTTGCTGTCGTCCCAGAGGGTGGAAACCATCTACCTGCACCTCAAGCCCTACCCGATCTTCGTCTCGGATGCGATAGTGCGAGACGTTCACGACACATTAACCACGCTGGTGACTGACCCACAGGATGCCGTGCGATCGCTGGCGGCTCGGTTGCAGTCCTTTGTTGCATCAGGTCGTCTGTATCTACACGATGATCTGTTCTGGGTAGCCCCCCTGCCCTTCTGGGAAATGCCACAGACACTCCAGCAGGAGTTAGCCCCATCCAGCCTGGTGATTGTCAAAGGAGATGCCAACTATCGACGATTGGTAGGGGATTGCCACTGGGCAATGACAACGCCAATTGAAACCATTGTCAACTACTTTCCTGCTCCTCTGGTTGCCCTGCGGACCTTAAAGTCTGAAGTGGTGGTTGGGTTGCGATCGCCGCAAATTGAACAGTTAAACCGAGACGATCCCAACTGGCGCATCAATGGGCAATGGGGTGTGATTCATTTCGTCAATCCGCTGACCCTGGCAACCATTCACCTGTAGAACCTTGAGAAGCATCTACCAACCGCGATCCAGTTCGGCATCATTTTTATAATGAAGCTGGAGCCGCACCCTTTGAAGCAATGAGTACCAATCGTCAGCAGCAAAAAACAGAGATGCGAGTGGGAGTTATCTCCGATACGCATGGTCTACTCAGGCCGGAAGCGATCGTTGCCTTAACGAATTCGGATCTGATTCTGCATGCAGGTGATATTGGAAAGTCAGAAGTTTTACAAGGGCTGCAGGCGATCGCACCCACCATTGCTGTTCGAGGGAATAATGATCGGGGAGCATGGACAGCAATCATTCCTGAATGTGAAACCGTTGAAATTGGAAAGATTCACATTCATTTGCTCCACATTGTTAAGGAATTAACGATTGACCCAAAAGTTGCAGGTGTCCAGGTTGTCATCAGTGGTCATTCTCACAAACCCCGAATCGAAGAGCGTGAAGCTATCCTGTTTCTGAATCCAGGGAGCGCAGAACCACGGAGATTTAAGCTACCGATCTCCGTCGCACAGTTAAGCCTGAGCGGCGCGGCAGTCCAGGCAAGGATTATTGAATCTTGCGTGCAGCCGTTAAAATCAGTTCCAGATTGGCAATCTGTCGCGGGTGAACTGGAGTGGTGAATTTCACGGCTTCAGTTCACCTCACCACTCAAGGAAAGCGGGTTTGATCGCATTGGTGGAGCGATTGCCAAGAAGGAATTGATTTTCACTTCTGACCATGAGTCGCTCAATTCGGGATATTGGCTAAATTTTCAAATCCTTAAGACCGTTTTGCGTTACACCAGTAGGTGGTGTTTGGACATTGGCTGAAGCCTGTGAACTTAAACTATAAACGCCTGGGACTCCTGATACTCGCGATTCTGCTGGTTGTTTCGTCCTGGGTAGGAATCGCGATCGCCCGATCTAGACTGGATATGCGATCGTTCCAAAAAGAGGGGATTCCTCTGCTTTACCTGGCTCCTCAAGGGGCGAATGCCGTGCCAGGAGTTTTGGTTGCACATGGGTTCGCGGGTTCTAAACAGTTAATGCTGGGGTATGGACACGTCCTGGCTCATGCAGGTTATGCCGTGATGCTATGGGATTTTGACGGGCATGGTGCGAATGGGACTCGCTTACAGCGTTATGAGCTACAGCAGAATCTAGATGTCGCTTTGCAAGCTCTATTAGAGCAACCCCAGGTTGATTCAGGTCGTCTGGCATTGCTGGGGCACTCGATGGGCAGTGGGATTGTGATGAATGCTGGCATTCGTGAGCGTGATCGCTTCGCCGCAACGGTTGCCGTTTCTCCAACTGGGGCGAATGTAAACCCTCAAACTCCCCGAAATCTGCAATTGCAGGCAGGCAGTGGAGAGGGAGGATTTGTGAGCAATGCCGAACGATTGCTGGCACAAGCGGGGTGAGAAAACACGAACCTGGTAACAGGGCAGGGGCGGGAATTGGTTGTGATTCCGGGTGTTGAGCACATCACCATTTTGTTTAGTGATGGGAGTCATGAGGCAGCACTACTCTGGCTGGATGCAACGTTTGGCAGCACAAGTGATAGCCAGTATCGCGATCGCCGCATGGCTTGGTATGGACTACACCTATTAGGGTGGTTAATCGGATTAGCAGCAATCTCACCCCTCCTGACCCATCCTCCATTGATAGCCACAAAAGTAGCTCCTATCCGACGATGGGCAGGCTTAATCGCTGCACCACTGGCGGCAACCGCAGGGTTAGTACTTGTGAGTCAGCGGTTTGATCTCCAGAATTTGGGTGGTGTGCAAGTCGGTGGAGCGGTTGGAGTCTGGTTTTTGATTGCCGGATTCACCTGGCTGGGAGTGCTGGCGCATCTACCTCGCCCAACCCTGTGTGCCGTTGGGTTGGGAGTTGTACTGTTTGCCATCCTCTGGGTTGCCTTTGGCGCGATGGCGCAGGTGGTCTGGCTTCAGTGGTGGCTGATCCCAATTCGGCTAAGAGTGTGGTTGCCGGTGGCGATCGCCTGCTTCCCCTGGTTTCTGGCAGCGGGAATCGTACAGGAGAATATTGGGGTCGGCAAACGCATTCTCTGGTGGTTGGGACAGAGTATCGTCTTGATTGGCGGCTTCGTGTTGACACTCAACTTTTTACCTCAATTGGGATTTATGTTTTTGCTTCTGCCGCTATTTCCGCCACTGATGGGAATCTTGTCCCTGGTCGCAGGTTTGTTGAATCGAGCATGGGTCTATGCGATCGGCTCTGCTTTGTTCTTCAGTTGGTTAATGGCAGCGGGTTTTCCCCTCTCTGCTTAACCTGTGTACTCTCAAATTCTCCCTTGGGACTCAACCTCTCTGGCAACGATTTGGTTACAGTAAGAAAGTCATTTCCGTATACTCCAATGCAATCTTTCCCTGTATTTGTTGCTTTTTTGCCCCTGCTACAAAGCTGTGCCTCCCCCCAGCCTTTCATCGCTATGAATGATTTGCCAAGCCCTCCTCATTCCCAGTCATCAGAGGTAGCCAGTGTTACGGCAACCTCCGATCGTCCGCATGGAGTCGAATTTAAGCTGAGCGACTACCAATGGCAACACCGTATCCTGCTGGTCTTTGCCCCCTTAACTGGTTCACCCCACTATCGCCAACAGATGCAGTCATGGCAGGCAGACGCGGCAGGGACAGACGATCGCGATCTGAAACTGGTGCAAATTTTGGGAACTGGAGAGAGCCAGGTTGATGGGCGATCGATCAATTCAGCATCGGCGGAGAGACTGAGACAACAGTTTGGAATTACCCCTGAGGAGTTTGCAGTAATTCTCGTAGGTAAGGATGGTACGGAGAAGCGACGAAGCCAAACTCCAATTGATTTAACGGCGCTGTTCCGCACGATCGATGCGATGCCGATGCGTCAGCAGGAGATGCGCTCCCGCCAGTAATTTGCAGTAAAGGGTAAAAGAAGACACTGGAGATTGCCAAGCGATTACCCACTATCAACAGGGTAATAGACACAAAATCAGGGACTGGCAACGCTTTCGAGAGTTTGTTCAAGAGCATGGCGGGAAGCCCCAAGGGGAAATGGCCAAACTGTGGGGAGACGGTGTGACGCAGCAAAATATCAGTGATGCCTTGCGTAAACTGGATGTGAGTCGAAAAAAAAGACTGACGGCTATCAGGAACGAGATGAACTCAAGCGCCAAGAATTCCTCGAACGCTTGAAGACCAAATCGGCAGACCAGATTGTCTACGCCGATGAAGCAG
>JBBIQC010000162.1:0-8676 GCA_037442585.1 Oscillatoriales cyanobacterium bin_317 | reverse complement strand
TTGGCGTGGGGGAGGGCCACCATCTACAATTGGGTTCGTCTGCATCGTTCGCTGCCACTAGAATTGGAGGTGCCTGAAGGTCGCAGGCGATTTCAACCCCGCACCCCAGCGATGGCCGTTGGAGTCACCGATCGCGTTTGGGAAGTCGCAGATATTCTTCGGTATCCGCTTTATCCTTGAAACCTGACTGAGATAATCTCAGCTAACTACCCACCTCAGCCCCTGAGACGATTTCAAGAATTTCATCGGTAATCGAGGTTTGGCGCTGCTGCTGAAATTCAGTATTAAATTCTGTCAGCCGAGTTTCGATGTTTTGTTCAGCCACTTGCATGGACACTAAACGGCTCGCATTTTCACTGGCAAGAGATTCGGCAAATGCCCGGTAGATGGTGACAAATAAATATTGCCGGACGAGGGACGCAAACAATTGGCGAGTCTCCATTGTCCAAATGGGGTGAGTGCGGGACTGCCAGGGTTGCCACTGCAAGCTCTGGAGCCAGGTTTGATCAAGGGGCAACAGTTGCTTCATGACCGAGGTGTAACCTGTGTTCGATTGAGGTTGATTGTAAAATAAGATGATGCGATCGACTGGCGGCTGTGATTCTCTGGGTCTTGCACTTTGTGAGAATTGCCACGCTTCAATCTGCAACAACAACTCTTGCACACTGGGTGTAATCCCTGCCAGGGAACTTGGCATCGGCAGGCTAGTCGAAATGGTAAATCCTGTAGCTGCTAAGGGGGCAATCACTCGTGCGCCAACTGTAATCAGAACAAGGTCTGTAGAGAAGGGCGATATTAATTGCAGTTGGGTAGTGGTTGCCGTTGCAATCTGCTCATTAAATTGGCCACACATCCCCTGATCGGAACCAAACACGATCGCAGCCGTCCGCTGGCTGACAATAGAGGGTGCAGAAAGATGGCTGACTTCTGCTTCCTGAAGAATGGCCTGTAATCCCAGTTCAATGGTGTGGGTGTATTCTGCCAGTGACTCAACCGCTCGTTCATACTGCCGGATACTCACTGCCGCCAACACTTTCATCGTTTTGACGACCGATTGCAGATCCTGAGCCGTAGTGATTTGGCGTTGTAGAGATTCTAGGGTTGTCATTATTCTCAGCGACTACGCCTGTCAGCATTGATCATAACGGTAAAAGCTATTCATCAACGTCAGGTTTAAGAGTATTGATTGCTGCCTTAGCCGTTTCTAACAAAGTATTGCGATCGCTCCCGCCCAGCGCTTCTCCCTGCTGAATGCGATCGCATAACTCTGACAGTTGCTTTCTCACAGCAATAGTGATTGCGTTTTCAGCAGCAGCGATTTGGTCGATCGAGCATGGATCCAGCAATCCCGCCGTGACCGACAAAAGAACGGCAATTTGCTCGGCAACGGGCATCGGTTGATACTGCACCTGTTTCAGAACCTCCCTCACCCGTCGTCCCCGTTCCAGAGTTTGCCGAGTGGCTTCATCTAAGCGAGTCCCAAATCGGGCAAATGACTCCAATTCCTCAAACTGTGAGTAGGACAATCTTAAATCTCCAGCAACGGCCCGATAGGCGGGTAACTGAGTTTTCCCACCGACCCGGGAAACAGACTTACCGACATCGACAGCAGGTAACACCCCTTTTTGAAACAGGGTTGGCGAGAGATAAATCTGCCCATCGGTAATCGAAATTAGATTGGTGGGAATGTACGCAGAGATATTTTGTGCCTCGGTTTCCATAATCGGTAACGCTGTCAACGAACCACCGCCCCGTGCTGCATTAAGATGGGTAGAGCGCTCTAGCAACCGGGAGTGAATGTAGAAAATATCACCAGGGAACGCTTCTCGGCCAGGAGGACGACGCAGGAGCAGCGACAATTCTCGATAAGCCCGTGCATGGCAGGTGAGGTCATCGTACACAATCAGCACATCCCGCCCCTGCTCCATAAAATATTCGGCCATTGCGGTAGCAGCATAGGGCGCAATGTATTGCAGCCCTGGTGGTTCTTCCCCCGCTGCCACAACGACCAGAGAGTAGGTCATTGCCTCATGTCGTTGCAGTTCTGCAATCAGTCGGGCGATCGCGGAACTGCGTTGTCCAATCGCGCAATACACACAAATCACTTCTTTTCCCTTCTGGTTGAGAATGGTGTCGAGGGCGATCGCGCTTTTTCCCGTCTGGCGATCGCCTAAAATCAGTTCTCGCTGTCCTCTGCCAATCGGAATCAGAGCATCGACCACTTTCAAGCCAGTTTGTAACGGTACAGTGACAGGTGCGCGATCCATAATTGCTGGGGCTTCCCGCTCTGCCGGACGACGCTGGGCGACCCGGATGGCTCCCCGTCCATCCAAAGCACGACCCATTGGATCAATCACCCGCCCCAACAGCGTGTTGCCTACAGGTACATCCAGAATTCGTCCGGTGCGGCGCACCTCACTTCCGGCCCGTAAATGGTCACTTTTATTCAGGAGAATGACCCCTACCTCCTCTGGGTCAAGGTTGAAGACCATGCCTAATCCGTTTCCAGGAAACCGCACGACTTCTTCCGATTTCACCTGGGGTAAGCCTGCAACTCGAACAATGCCCTGCCCAATCGATTGCACTGTGCCAATCTCTTGAAACCCTAGTGAGGGAGGCGACATCACTTGTGCAAAGGCAGCTAAGGTAGGGGTGAGCAGCGATCGCAAGTCTGGTTCATCCGGATTCATCAGTCCCTCCCGTTTCCTCATCAAAGACTGTCGCCAGCTTCTCTGCCATCGTATCGAGATAATTTTCAATACTCCATGACAATTTGCTGCCAACCGTTCTTAACTCAATCCCACAAATCAAGTTTGGTGTCACTTCAAATTGCACACTAATCGGGGTAGACACTTGTGATTGCAAGGTCTGGAGAATCTTCTGACGTGAGGCTTCTGGAATTTCAAAGGCACTGTGAATGGCGATCGCTTGATCAACGTTAGCCAAATCCTGCAATAACTCAGAGTTCCCGGCTTCCAAATGACTCAAGCGTTGCAGAAAGCGATCAATGATTTGGTGTTCTAACTTGACATCAGCCAAATCGATCAAAATGTGGCGAATTGTTTGCTCAATCTGCTGTACGGATTGATGACGCAGCTCTTGTAAAAAAGATTTCTTCTGTTGCTGAACGGCAGTTTGCCAACGGGCCTGAGTTGCATCTACTTCTTCCTGTGCCTTTTGCAACAACGCTTTCCGGGTTTGCTCTACTTCTGCCTTAGCCTGAGCCAGCATTGCGGCGTGCTGGTCGGCAAAGTCTTGCTGCAATTGGTGATAGTGTTCAGCTTGCTGCTGGGCCTCCTGTTGCGATCGCGCGGCCGTCTCCAGGCGATCTCGAATCGTTTGTTCTCGTCGATCCATCGCTCTTACGATGGGGCGATATAAAAAGCGTTGCAGCACCGCGACCAGAATCAGAAAGTTGATAATCTGAGCGGTGAAGATGAACCAATTAATCTCCACAACATCAGACTCCCGACTTGCTGACTACATAATTCCAGAAGGGATTCGCAAAAATCAGAATCAACGACACCACAAAACAGTAAATCGCTACGGACTCAATAAAGGCCAATCCTACAAACAACGTGCGAGTAATGGTATTGGCTTCGTCCGGTTGTTGGGCCAGGGAAGTTAGAGCTTGCGATACAGCCCGTCCTTCTCCCAGGGCAGGCGCGATCGACCCAATCGCAATGGTTAGTCCTGCCGTCAAAATCGAAATCATTCCCACCAGACCGATATTATTCATGAGCCTTTGACTCCTTAGCCGTAGCTTGTTGTTGGACTTCTGTAGCAGAAGCAATATAAACGATTGCCAAAATTGCGAAAATATAGGCTTGAATGAGTCCTGTCAGCAATCCTAATGCTTGCATCACAATGGGAAAGAACAGCGGCGCGATCGACAGTAAAATTGCAACGATCATCCCCTCACTTATGACATTTCCAAACAGACGCACGGCTAATGCCAATGTCCGGGAGAATTCACTAATGAGATGGAACGGAAACATAATCGGAGTAGGTTCAAAATAATGTTTCAGATATCTCCACAATCCCTCCTGCCAAATCCCAAAAATTGGAACGGCAAAGAAGACACAAACGGCAAGAGCAGCAGTTGTGGACAGTGAGCTAGTGGGTGGATGATAACCGGGTACAATCTCTAGAAGATTAGAAGTTGCAATAAAAATAAACAATGTGCCGACAAACGGTAAATAGCGATCGGGATTCTGTCCGCTAGTTTGCTGAATCTGCTCCCGTACCTGGCTCACCAAAACTTCTAACAGGTTCTGCCAGTGGGAGATTTGAGTTCCTGTAGATAGATTGCGGGTTATTAACCAGGAACCGAGTCCCAGCAACAGGATGATCACCCAGGTAAACACCAGAGTTGCACTTAGAACAAATGAGCCCGATTGCCAAAAGATGATCGTGTCAGGACTGATGTGCATCGTGAGAAGTCGCGTCGATGACTAACAACAGAGCATTCGTTAGATTAGCATGATTCCCCTGGTCGATCATCTATCTGAGGCTTACTGAATGAGGGGCGATCGTAAAAACTTTTATCCTGCAATGAACAAGTACTTTTTCTTGAAGAAGAAATATCATTAAGGATGGCTTAGGTAAGCTTCCAATCAAATCTTACTTTTAAGGGGATGGCCAGGACGAGATGGAGGTCTGAGATTATCTCATCCACCTTAAAAGCCCCTCCCCGATGCGGAGAGGGGAACTCTTCAAAGCCTCCTTCCCTTGTAGAGAAGGGGGTTGGGGGTTAGTTATTTCCATTGGCTCGGTGCGTTACGCTAACGCTAACAGCACCCTACCGGTATAACCTTGTGTGTCAATACAATTAGCCACAATTACGTGACACACACCGCAATTTTGCCTATTCTACGGTTTTTCCCTAAGTTTTTGTTGGTTTGCAATAGGTTCACTGACTCCTCGTATCCTGAAATCATGAATCTCTTTCTTGCTTGAACTCATACAGAAACGATTTCTAACTGAAGTTGATAATCATAGTGACACCTATACAGCAGTATTACAAAACGGAACCTCGCAAGTGGATTTTTTCTGAATATGACGGTGAAGAAGCTGTGTTGGCCTTAAACACAATTCCATTTGAAATCTCTTTTGCGGATTTGTATGACAAAGTTGATTTTGCAGCAGAGCCATAAGACGGCATCAGCGAGGCTGTAATCGTTGAATTAATCGGTTGCGTATCCAGAAAAAGGGCACCAGGCAAGCCAGCAGATGGAGAGGGGCAAGATTTTGAGTGCTGGCTGTAATCAGGCCAAGGCCAATGACAATCAGGCTAATTCGTCCAACAAAACTGAGGAGCGTTAGAAGCACTGGGTTCTGCACTGTGGGGAGTTTTCGAACCGTTAGCCAAAGTCCACCAAAGTAGAAGAATCCCAGCACCAGTCCGACCAGAAAACTTAATGGAAGAAACAGGAAGTTAATCATGGTTCGATTCTTTGGGAGAGGCCGATTCTGAAGGGGTTTGGTTGTGAGGACGGGCAATGGCCGATTGTTCCTGATCGACCCACATCCAGGCATTCAGGCATCCCAGTAATAATCCGGCCATCAGCAGCATGATTGTCCAGGAGAAGCGACTGGGGAACCGTCCATCAATCCAGGCTCCCAAAGCTAGTCCAAGTAACGTAGGCACGACGATCGACCAACCAACCAGCCCCAGCAGGCGCAGACCAAGCCACAGACTTGTTTTTTTCTCCTGTCTGGCTCTCAGCTTGCGGGTTTCCTTAGTGGCAATCTGCCGGGTGAAGCCTGTTCGAAGCTTGTGATGGTTGCCTTTTTTTTGGTTATGTGGTGATTTGTCACTGTCCATCAATCCCCCAGATCCATAAACCGTCGAATCAAGTTGGCTTCTAGTTTGGCCAGCATCGATCGGGTCAACTTTTCGCGATCGTCCAATACCCGAAACTGTTTTTCAATCGTGTGTTGCAACGTACCGAGGTCGGCACCTTGAACAGCGTGTTGGGTGGAAACCCGCACCTGTGGCCCGCACTTCACCAGGATACCTTCATCCACCGCAAGAAAGCGTTCCTGTCCGGATGTTGTGACAAATGATAATATTCCTGGCACCAGGGCAGTGACAAAATCAATGTGACGCGGCAGGAGACAAAAACTGCCATTTTTAGCCTCTGCTGTGATTTTGCTAACTGCCTCTTCAAGAAGAATCTGCGTGGGTAGGAGTACTTTCAGGTTCATGGCTGTTTCACTTCATCAATAGTGCCAATCATGTAAAGCGATCTTTCAGGATAGCTGGAGAATTCATCTTGCAGAATGCGATTACAACCCTCTAAGGCCGCCTCCAAATTCACTAACTTCCCTGGCAATCCGGTGAACTGTTCGGTTGAGAAAAAAGGCTGGGTAAGAAACCGTTCCAGACGACGGGCACGATCCACAATGCGGCGATCGGCGGCAGAAAGCTCCTCCAGTCCCAACATGGCAATAATATCTTTCAGTTCTTCATAGTTTGCCAGGGTTTGCCGAATCTCCTGAGCGATCCGATAATGCCGTTCGCCCACAATGGTAGGGGTGAGCATTTTAGAACTCGATTGCAGGAGATCCATCGCTGGGTAGAAGCCCTCACTGGCTCGTTTGCGGGACAACACGATTGAAGCAGACAGGTGAGAAAAGGTATGCACAGCTGCCGGATCAGTGAAATCATCCGCAGGCACGTATACCGCTTGAATTGAGGTGATGGCTCCTGTAGCTGTATTGCAGATGCGTTCTTCCAGTTCCGCCAATTCTGTGGCCAATGTCGGCTGATAACCCACTCGCGAGGGTAATTGACCCATCAACCCGGATACCTCCGATCCGGCTTGAATAAAGCGGAAAATATTGTCAATCAGCAACAGCACATCCTGATAGGTGGTGTCCCGGAAGTACTCGGCGATCGTCAGGGCCGCATGTCCAACTCGAAATCGGGCACCGGGCGGCTCATTCATCTGGCCAAACACCATCACTGTATTGGGTAACACCCCAGTGTCCTGCATCTCCTGATAAAGTTCCTCTGCTTCCCGGCACCGTTCCCCAATGCCACAAAATAGACTCACCCCGGAATGTTGCCGAACCATATTGTGAATCATTTCCGTAATCAGCACCGTTTTGCCAACTCCGGCCCCCCCCAACAATCCCGTTTTTCCCCCACGTTCCAAAGGAGCCAGCACATCGATCGCTTTAATCCCCGTTGCCAGCATGTCTGATGTTGTCGCACGATTAGCGAGCGCAACCGGATTGGCATGAATGGATCGCCATTCTGCATGGGTAATCGAATCTTGACCATCGATCGCTTCACCAAACAGGTTGACCATCCGGCCTAACAATTGATTGCCAACTGGAACTTGCAGCGGATGGCCAGTATCGATAACAGGTGCTCCCCGTGCCAAACCTGCTGTAGGAGTCAGAGCAATCCCGCGCACCGTTTGGGCATTGAGGTGAGCAACCACTTCGATCGCAATTTGGCCGCGATCGCCCGTTTGCAACTGGCTATACAACTCCGGCAACTGTCCAGCAAAATGAGCATCGATCACACTGCCACGAACTGATACAACTGCACCATAATTAGTGCCGAGTATTAATTCTTTGTTTGTCCCGAATGTCCCGTCTGCTGATCGTTCAGTTTGTTTCAAAATATTATGTGAATTCATTGCAGCCGTCCTGGTTCAAAATTGTCATGCTCACTGTGATGATATAGCAATTTTTCAGGTGATTGAGGTGCAATAGCAACCATGAGCAAACCAGTGATTTATGTCAATCAGAATGATGACTTCATTGAGTGCTTGGGCAATCACAACATCTAAAGTTTCACGACTTCTCAAGCCATTAAATGTAAGTACTCCTTCAGTTTTGACCAACCGTTTTCAATCGGATTGAAATCTCAGAAATGGGGGGAATACCGACTCTCAATAACCTTCTGAGGCTACTCCATTTGCCCTATTAAACACAGCCTAGGACGGCAGATGCCGGGTCAACCAGCTTTCCAGGTCGGCAAACAGGGCAGCCGCACACAAATCATTGTGCAGTTCGTGATAGCCCTCTGGGTAGGACTGCCATTCCTTATCGGGTAAGGTCACATGCTGGAAGAAGGTGCGGCTACACTCTGGCGAAACAACGCGATCGCCTTCCCCCTGAAGGATCAACAATGGTAACGGCCAATCTGCTGCGTGGGCCTGAATCCAGTCTACCGTGGCAAAGTATTCCGTGGATAACCGGGCACTCACCCAGGAATGTCGGAGTGGATCCTGAGTTGCCGTGGCGACAAATGCGGAATCCCGGGACGCTGTACTGCGATCCCAACTGGTTGGCAGGCTAAACTGAGGCCAAATCCCTGATAGCAGTCGTCCCAAAGCAATTTTGATCGGAGCAGCACCGACTTGACCCAATGCTGGAGCAATGGCAATCACCCCCTGTAGCCACTGAGCTTCAGCAGGATAGTGCAGCCCATAGTCCAGGGTAATCACACTGCCCAGACTATGCCCCAGGAGAAAGCAGGGATACCCCGGCTCCTGTTCCTGTACCCAGTGCAAAAAGCGACATAAGTCTTCCCGAAATTCAGTCCAGCGGTGAATGTGGCCCCGCCTCCCCTGAGAACGACCATTGCCACGCAAGTCATAGGCATAGAGGGTATATCCCAGAGGAAGAAAATATTGCACCAGGTTGGAGAACAGG
>JBBIQC010000161.1:5792-8729 GCA_037442585.1 Oscillatoriales cyanobacterium bin_317 | reverse complement strand
CATTCAAGTGGGGGAACGGCTAAAGAACTTTGGAGGTTCAGCCCTGCAGCAATGGGCGAAAGGGGTGGAACAGCAAGCCGCTAATTTAGGCGGCAAAGTGACTTTTACTGCAGAACAGGATCTGATCGCCAAAATTCCCTTTACCAGCAGTGCGGATTTAGAGAAGAAGTTTAATCAGTTCTTGGGCACGGTCTTAAATCAAGACGCTGAAACTGCTACGGGCAATGAGCTTTCAACAATCGCGTCTCATTTAAAGGTAGAGCATAGTAACTGGTTGCTGGCGGAGCGAGATCGCCTGGTGTATGACATTGACTTGCGATCGCTGGGCGTGGCCTCTGCTCAGGGAGAAATCCTCGTCAGTCCCGCCAACCTGATTCAACTAGAGTTTCAGCTAGAAACGCCCTGGGGTGCCCGCAACTACTATGGTGATGGCATGAACCGTCCCAGAATTCTTAAACAAGGTCATCAACTCATCTGGTCATTAATCCCCGGTAAGCAGAATGTTCTGGAAGCTGTCTTTTGGCTTCCCAGTCCGCTGGGGATTGGTACAGTAGGGATTATTCTTCTAGTTGCTCTGGGTATCTTCCTGAAATCTCCCCAGACCGTCCAGGAAGTGGCTACCCCCAATTCCAAACCCGCTTAACATGCACCGTTCTGTTCACCTTCAACGCCTGCTCGTTTGGGGTTTGACTGGCCCAATCGTCGCTTTAAACGTTTGGCTATTAACCCAACTCTTTCGCTTTTTTGAGGGACTCGTCACTGTCCTGGTGATGGCGGCAATTCTGGCTTTTCTGCTCAACTATCCGGTACGTCTGTTTCAGCGGGCCACCCTATCGCGAGTGCAAGCGGTCACGCTGGTGCTATTCGTTACGGTGGCTGTGTTTGTGATTGCCATCGTTACTCTAGTCCCCATGATCGTGGATCAGACTAATCAGCTTTCGAAAAATATTCCTCACTGGTTAAAGACTAGTGCTGACAGCCTGCAAACTCTTGACCTCTGGGCAAAGCAGCGCAACCTGCCGCTGGATTTGCAGGGCTTCAGTGGCCGAATTAATAACCAGATTGAACGGCAGTTGGAGCTGGTGGCGAAGGAAGCTCTGGGACTGGCTTTAGGAACCGTAAACGGGCTGATTACGACAATCCTGGTGTTTGTGCTGGCGCTTTATATGCTGTTGTATGGGAATCAACTCTGGAATGGGCTGATCAATTTGCTGCCACCCCAGTATGGCATCCCCTTTCGCGAGTCGCTGTGGCTGAATTTTCATAATTTTTTTATTAGTCAAATCTTGCTGGCCGCGTTTATGGGACTGGCCCTGATTCCCGTTTTTCTCGTCCTGCAAGTCCCATTTGCCCTGCTGTTTGCCCTGTTAATTGGGATTGCTGAACTGATTCCGCTGGTGGGAGCGGCTCTGGGAATTGGAGTCGTCACTATTCTGCTGATGCTGCAAAATTTTTGGATGGGCTTCTGGGTGGCGATCGCGGCCACCATCCTGCAACAAGTCCGGGACAACGTTCTTGGTCCCAAAATGCTGGGCGACTTTACGGGCCTGAATCCTATCTGGATCTTCATTGCCCTGCTGATGGGATTACAAATGGCGGGCTTTTTGGGAGTAATTATCGCGGTTCCGATCGCAGGCACCATCAAAGGCACTCTGGAGGCTGTCCGATCGGAACGCCTTGCCCTGAAATTGAAAAAAGCGGAAGAAGAAATTATTTGATGACAATTCCAAAACAAATCCTCGATCTCAGCCATTGATCGTCAGCCTCTGGTACAAATTAATCAGTAAGCGTCCCTGGGAGCCAGGAAAAATTTAATGGGTTAAAATCTGGCTGGCCATATTCATGTAAATTGCTATCTTTGTAGCTCTCCTAACTGATTTGAGGCGTATGCGACAGGTTAATTTTTTTGTCATTTTCGTGATTTGTCTGGCTCTGGTTCTGTTTGGCATTGAGAACACAGAACCTGCCGTGATCCACCTGGTCAAGGGAGTCGATCTGCAGGCTCCCCTATCCATTGAATTAATTCTGGCGATGGGATTAGGGGCGGTGCTGGCCTGGGTGTTTAGCGTCTGGACACGATTGCAACGGTTACTGGAAACTGGTCAGGAAGTTCGGGTACGGGATGAGCGAATTCAAGCATTAGAGGAAGATGTAGAACGCTACAAAGCGGAGATTGAGCAACAGCGCCTGCTGCCTGCGGCAAAATCTGTTTCCTCCGAAACGCAGACAACGGACGCTGAATTGGTGACTCAGTAATCGTTGCATAGGTTAGGATGCACTCATGACGGCTGCTGATTGGATTACCCCTGCAAGTTTATGGAGCCTTTGGGTGCCGCTCCTGTTGTTGGGGTTGATTCTCTTAGCTGCTGCCTGGTTTGTCCGGATCTCCCACCGTTAAGGTCTTTTCTTATGCCGCTTTCTCTCGCTGAGGATGCGATCGCGCTCCTGATCAACATGGCAGAACAGGGAGAGATTGATCCCTGGGATGTGAAGGTAATTGAGGTCATCGATCGATTTCTCAGTGAAATGGCTCCCGTGGCGGATGGACGAGAGCCTTACGAAAAAAGCTTGTCTTCCTCCGGGCAAGCATTTTTGTATGCGTCTATGCTGGTGTTGCTGAAAGCGGACAGCCTGGTGCAGGCTGAAACAGCATCAGCGGATTCTGAACTCCTGGATGAGGCAGAATTAGGCGGGGAAGAGCATGGCCCGACTCCGCTTCCTCCTTACCTGGAACGGCAATTACGGCGACGGGCGGTGGCTCCTGCCCCCAAACGCCGACGAGTGACTTTAACGGATTTGATTGAGCAACTGCGGGCGATCGCGCAAGCCCTGGAGGATCCCACTCCCCGTAAGCGCCTCCGTCGTCCGCCACCCCAATCTCGCTCGCAAGCGGTACGGGCGATCGCTGAACTGGCCCACCAGGAAAATTTATCGGAA
>JBBIQC010000161.1:0-5682 GCA_037442585.1 Oscillatoriales cyanobacterium bin_317 | reverse complement strand
TCATTGGGAAACGATCGCTCCCACCACTCAAAACTGGCTGGATTTTGAACTGCTACTGCAACTGTGGACGAACTCCCAGGACAAGACTGCCATCCATGCAGACCGATCACCCGCTGATCCGGAGGTGCATCCCTCTACCCACGATCGGGTTGGTATCTTTTGGGCCTTACTGCTGCTCTCGGCCCAATCTAAAGTGGAACTGGCGCAGGACGAATTTTATCAAGATTTACGAGTCCGCCCCCTTACGGTAGCCGATGTCCAAACAACTGACGGATCTGCCTAGAAGACAGCACCCTATCCCAGAAACCCAGTGTCTCGAGATTCAGATGTCAAACTGAACCTCCATGACATAGAAACCGGATTTCTTCAGTATTGTAAAGATCAAACTCTGGTACTCTTTAGGGGAGAAACCAGATTTCTCCGGATTGAGCGAGCAAACCCTGGTACTTTCAAGATAGACATCCAGCTTCTAAAGTCGTGTTGATTCTGATTTGTGTATTCCCTTAAATTAAAGTTGCTGTAGCTAAAAGTAGCTCCTCTGAATGAAGAATTTTTGTGGTTCCAAGAAACCTTTCATAATCGTGATGACAGCTACCTCCATGTTTGCCACTCCTGTGTAGCATGAATAAAGCTTGGAGACCGATCGACGAGAAGCGGATCCTGACAGTTAAAATTTAATGGCTGAGGATTGAGAGAAAACTATTTATGAAAGCCATGATTCTGGCCGCGGGCAAAGGAACGCGGGTACGCCCCATCACCTATGAAATTCCCAAGCCCATGATTCCGATCTTGCAAAAACCTGTCATGGAGTTTTTGCTGGAGTTGCTACGGCAACACGGTTTCGACCAGATAATGGTCAACGTGAGCCACCTTGCCCACGAAATTGAAAACTATTTTCGAGACGGGCAACGCTTTGGGGTGCAGATTGCCTATTCCTTTGAAGGGTATATTGACCAGAATGGTGAACTTCAAGGGAAAGCGCTAGGATCGGCGGGCGGAATGCGTCGAATCGAGGACTTTTCCCACTTTTTTGACGACACCTTTGTTGTTCTCTGCGGGGATGCCCTGATTGACCTGGATCTCACGGCAGCGGTGAAATGGCACAAGGAAAAAGGGTCGATCGCCACCGTGATCATGAAAACCGTACCCAAGGAAGAAGTGTCCAGTTACGGGGTTGTAGTCACGGATGAGACAGGTCGAATTAAAGCCTTTCAGGAGAAACCCTCGGTTGAAGAGGCTCTCAGCAACTGCATCAACACCGGGATTTACATCTTTGAACCGGAAGTCTTGAACTATATCCCCTCGGGTGTGGAATACGACATCGGTGGCCAACTATTCCCCAAGCTGGTGGAAATCGGTGCTCCGTTCTACGGCATCGCGATGGATTTTGAGTGGGTCGATATCGGTAAGGTTCCCGACTACTGGCACGCGATTCGAGCCGTATTAAAGGGAGAGATCAAAAACGTGCAGATTCCAGGCCAGCAGGTGGCTCCAGGAATTTACACCGGATTGAATGTGGCCGTGAATTGGGACAAGGTGAATATTCAAGGCCCGGTCTACATTGGCGGCATGACCCACATTGAAGATGGCGCGACAATCATTGGGCCGACGATGATTGGCCCCAACTGCTGGATTTGTAGTGGTGCGATGGTTGACAACAGCGTCATCTTTGATTACTCCCGACTGGGGCCAGGAGTGAGGCTGGTGGATAAGCTGGTCTTTGGTCGCTATTGTGTGGACAAGACCGGAGCCACGATCGACGTGCAGGCCGCTTCCCTGGATTGGCTGATTACCGATCGCCGCCAGGAATTTACGGAACCCCCGATCGAAGGTCAGGCGATCGCCGAGTTATTGAAAAATGACCCAGCGGCTGACAAAAAACCTGAACCCAAATTTGATCCCGCTTTGAATAGCTATCCAAGTGAGGAAACCAATCCTGGTCAGCAAAACGACCTGGACGAGACGGATAAAGCATCCTGATGGCCCATCCTGATCCCTTCCCTGTCTCCCGTCGTCAGTTTCTCCAGCTTGCGACTGGAGGACTGGCGATGTCGCTATCGACAGGAATCATTCACAAAGCGGTAGCTTCTCCGACCTCCTCCCATGCCGCTCTCAAGCCGCCTGTTTTGCGCTCTGGAGATACCGTTGGCATGGTGGCGCCGGCCAGCAATGTGTATGAGCCAGAAGACCTGCAGATTGCCAGGGAAACGATGGAGCAGTACGGCTTCAAGGTCGTCTTGGGACGCAATATCATGGCTCAGAATGGCTACCTGGCAGGTAGTGATGCAGAGCGGGCGGCAGACCTCAACGAAATGTTTCGTCGTCCCGATATCCGGGGTATCGTAACCTTTTCCGGTGGCTATGGCTGTAGTCGCATTCTGCCCCTGCTGGACTATGACCTGATCCGCCGATCGCCCAAGGTCGTCGTCGGTCACAGCGACATCACCGCCCTCCTGATTGGCCTCAATCGTAAAACTGGCTTAGTGACGTTTCATGGATCTTCTGGCCTCACCGGAGTAGGAGATTATGCTAAAGAGCATTTTCGCCGCGTCATTATGACCGCCTCTGCGATCGGTGAAATTGCCAAACCCCCTCCCACTCCCGAAGGTACTGTCGAGCGCAGCAATCGCCTGATTACCCTGGTGCCGGGACGAGCCACTGGGCCACTGGTCGGCGGCAACTTGACATTGGTGACTAATCTGATCGGCACGCCTTACGAACCGGATACCCGTGGCAAGATTTTATTTCTGGAAGAAATTGATGAGGAACCTTACCGCATCGATCGCATGCTCACCCAACTCTGGCTGGCAGGAAAGTTGCAGGATGCCGCCGGAATTGCCCTAGGTCATTTTGTCGATTGCAATTCTAAAGAGTTTCAGGCTTCCTTTCCCCAAACCATCAGTCTGGAAAATGTGCTGCGCGATCGCTTTATCCCCCTGGGAAAACCCACCCTGTACAACCTGATGTTTGGTCACGTTCGAGAGAATGCCGTTTTACCGATCGGAGCCACCGCCACTCTGGATGCCACTGCCAAAACCTTAGCCATCAACGAAAGCGCGGTTGAGTAGTTTGGACAAGGGCTTGTGGTGATCGCCATTCCCCGGAGTGGGCATGACGTTGAGCAGATCCCCGCGATCGTTGACTTTGCCCCGCGTTTCATACCAACGGTTGCCGCCCCGGATTCACCGCATGGACATACTCGCTCCCAGATTCAGGAAAGCCCCGTCGGTAAGTGGCCTCTTCTGGCTTTCCCCAACCCATTTGCAGAATGATTTCCAGCGTCTCGGATGCTCCCTGCTGGCTTAAGGTCAACCATTCGGTACGGTGCAGGATCCGCTCCACATCGGCTGGAGAGATCGATCGATGGGATTTCCCCGCATTCAAACTCAGGTAAAGATCCAGTCCGGTTGTCACCTCACACCAGAAGTCATACAGGGTGCCTTTGAAGGATTTCAGTAACTGCAAATCTTTGGGGAGGGCCGCCAACTGCTCATCTACTCTAGGGAAGCGAATCGGACGGCCCTTAATCGTCAGATTTTGCCAGACAATGCCAGAAACCTGATGGTCTTTTTGATACTGGTGTACGGCAGCCCGGAAGTCATTGTAAGCCGTAAACTTTTGCAATCCATCGGGTTGCAGGAACTTATCCAAAAACGGACTGCCTGAAGGACTGACAGCCAGGTTCAGGCGCTGCCCGTTCATACAAGCTCGGCGCTCGTCTGCCAGGATTCTGATCAGGTCGTCTGTGGTGTAAACGGGTGACATTAAGCCATCCCCCAGCAGAGGTAAGTGGTGGAAGGATTGACCAAGTTGTGCCTCAAACGGCTGTTGAGCTTGCTTCGAGTATCGACCAGTTGCCTCTGTTTTGTTATGGGTCTTCACCCCTTTTTCACTGGTTGTTACTAAAGTTTGCTTTTCAGCAATGTAGAGGCATCCCAGCCAGGCAGGAAGTAGCCTGGACTACTGCTTCACCAGTTCCGTATTGATTTCGTTCACGGGACGGCGTTTGAGTTCAACCGATTCGGAGCGGGGCAGCAGGCCAAATATCTCCCGGAATTTGTCATCCACCTGTTCAAAGCTCAACACGCCAGTCTCATCAAGGACAATCTTGCCCGTTTCATCAAACAAAATGGTTTGCGGAACTAATCCTTTGTAATAGTAACCAGCTTCTGTAGGAGCATACTTGCTTTTAGGCGGAATGGAATCCGCTCGGATAGGGATGATGTCAGCGGCCCGAACATAAAATGCCTGAAGTTGAGAGAGAACGATCGAGTACTGTTTACAATCCCGGCTGTCATCCATATAAAACACCAGCAAAACCGGACGTTTCCGCTGAAACCCCTGTTCTAAAGTCACTTTGGGGGGAACGAGAGAACCATTCCCTGCATACAATGCAAAGATTTCTCCATCGTAATGATCGTCTTGTAGACTGGCCAGCGCAGGCTGCACCTGAGCCACTGTGACTGTCCCCAGCACCAGCAATAGACTGAGCGTTACCATGCAGATTTTGCGCCAAATATGGGGGGAAATTAAGCAAAGGCGCGATCGCAACCAGGAGAAGGGCATAGGAATCATTACCAATTGTGTTGTGTCTTTTCCTATTGTGAAGTAAGGTTGCACTGGAATGAAGGGGGAGGGGGAATGAGGAGATGGGTGGGTGCATCACCTAAACTAAACTTGTAGCGACTTTGTTTTAGCCTGTGCTACAACTGTAGCTAGAGGTAGAGTATGCCGTGATACCTCTAAGTAGCTATGAACGATACTGCCATCTTAAAACCAATTCGATCGCTGGATGATGCTTTAGAGCGCTGCCAGAATCTTGGGATGCGTCTCAGCCGTCAACGTCGCTTCATTTTAGAATTGCTGTGGGACGCACAGGAACATTTATCTGCGCGAGAAATTTATGACCGTCTGAATCAGCAGGGTAAGGAGATTGGTCACACCTCGGTTTATCAGAATCTGGAAGCTTTATCCAGTCAGGGAATTATTGAGTGCATTGAGCGATCGGACGGTCGCCTATACGGCAATATCAGTGACTCTCACAGCCATGTCAATTGCCTGGATACGAACCAAATTCTGGATGTGCATGTGAAGCTACCGGACTCGATCCTGCAACAGATTGAAGAACATACGGGCGTTCGCATTGTCGATTATCACATTGATTTTTACGGATATCGTAACCAGCCTGCCGAAGGAAGCTCATTGGGGGATTAGGAATCGGGGATCGGGGATCAGTTTTGGAGAATGCGTTACAGTTCTGTCCGTTCGCGTAATGGCAGCCAGTAAAAATACTCATCATCCTGATGGATCCAGCAAGTCAGTATAGATGCGGGGAGAAAGCCCTAACAATTGCAGGATTTTTTCTTGGAGTGGTGTTAGGGGAGTCAGATGGCGATACGTCTGTCCTTCCACTTCAACAAAGATTAAGGTGATATGGTCAAACGCTTTCAACGACCAAGCTCACCGGACGCAGATAGCCTTGGCAACTCAACCAACCAATTTTCGGCGTTCCGGTGCAGCGACTTGTGGTACGCCCGGCATGGGCGTGAACTTATGAGGTGAAAGTCCTCTGTGGTGGAACCAGCGTCCAAATGCTCGAAAGTTATAGGAGCCGAGTGACGATAACCACTAGTGCAGTCTTAAGGAAGCCATTTTGCAAGGCAGGGCAGTCAATTGATAAGC
>JBBIQC010000160.1:5502-8746 GCA_037442585.1 Oscillatoriales cyanobacterium bin_317 | reverse complement strand
GTAGAGCTATCGCGTTGCAGCAGTAGAGAAGTGCCAACAAAAGCTAATCCACTTGCCACACCAACGGGGATGGCCCACCTGACAACAGTAACCAAACGCCTCTTAAACACGCGAAGCAGATTCAAGACAATGCCTCTGATTGTAGAAGCGATCTCATTTAAGGTTGCTGTCATTTAGCCAAACCAGCCAAAAATTTGAAATAGCTTAATATGCGATCGCTCTAGGAGATGCATCCTGGTCGCCAAGGCAGCAGGAGAAAAGCAACGGGCAGAAGGTTAAGCAGGCAGAAGGTTAAGCCTTCCAGCCATTCTTCTGCCCGCTTTTTGGAGAAATTGCCTAAGTAATCCGTTACGTTCTATTGCTGTGCTTCCTTAGTCAGAAAGTTTAGTGGCAAATGTGATTTCACCAGCCAGACTTTCACCGTAGGCTTCTTCACCATGCTCGTGAATATCCAGCCCTTCGTCCTCGAACTGAGGCTTGACCCGCAGATCAGTAAACAAGCCAACAATCTTCAAGATCACAAAGGTTCCTACCGCTGCAATGACGTAGGCAATCAATACTGCAACAATCTGGATCAGTACTTGGCCGGGGTTACCAGACAGCAAACCATCGGCACCCAGTCCATTGACCACTTTGGTAGCAAAAACACCTGTCAAAATGGCTCCGATCGTTCCTCCTACGCCGTGAATTGGGAAGGTATCTAACGAATCGTCAAACCGGAGCTTAGCTTTGATATTGACGGCAGCAAAACAGCAGAGGGAAGTTACTGCACCAATGAAGATCGCCGCAATGGGAGTGACAAAGCCAGCGGCAGGTGTAATCCCCACCAGGCCCGCTACAAATCCACTACCAATACCGACAGCGGTTGGCTTGCCTTTGGTAAACCATTCCACCAGCATCCAGGCCAGACCTGCGGCTGAAGTGGCTACAGTGGTAGCAACAAAGGCTACCGTTGCCAGGGGAACTGCTGATGGGTCTCTACCAATCCCGATCGCACTTCCGCCGTTAAAGCCAAACCAGCCAAACCACAGCATTCCTACCCCCAGCAGTACGTAGGGGACATTGTGGGGAAGGATCGGCTTAACGGTGAAATCTTTACGAGGGCCGAGCATCCAGGCCGCCACGAGAGCTGAGACACCAGAACTGATGTGAACAACGGTTCCGCCAGCAAAGTCCAACGCCCCGATGTAGCCCAACCACCCTCTGCCCCAGACCATGTGAGCCATTGGACAATAGATGAAGGTAGACCAGAGTAGCAGGAACCAGACGTAGGCTTTAAAGCTCATCCGCTCCGCGATCGCACCCGACACCAGCGCTACTGTAATAATGGCAAACATCATCTGGTAAGCCATAAAGAGTTGGTGGGGGATGGAGGTAGCATAAACCGGATCAGGAGTGTAACCAACCCCGTTCAGTCCTAGCCAACTGAGGCTACCAATAAAGCTACCAATCCCGGTATCCCAGTTTTTATCGTTTAAGGCAATGTGAGAAAAACTAAGGCTGTAGCCCCAGAGAATCCAGGTGACGCCCACGATCGCCATCGACACAAAGCTCATCATCATCATGTTGAGCACATTGCGCGATCGCACCAGGCCACCGTAGAAAAAGGCCAACCCTGGAGTCATAAACAGCACCAGGGCTGTAGAAACCAACATCCAGGCGGTATCGCCAGTATCGATCGCATCGTAGGGACTTTTCCCACCTGCCGGGGTTTGGGCTGAGGCTACTTCTGCCATCGGCCCCCCTAGCAGACTCAAAATGGTTAGAATCAGAATTGGGATACAAAACGTAACACCCAACTTAAGCAGCGATCGCTCTCCCATCCTGGTACTGCCAGTTTCATTCAGGCGGGTACAGAACTGCCCAAATGAGGACAACCACTGAGAAAAGCCAGAACCTCGTCTTTTCTGGCTCCTAAGCCTCTTTTTGTATTTAAGTTTAGCCATCGTTCACCGAAAATCCTCGCAAAAAAGTTTCCGTCAAGCAGACTGGGCAGTACAGCAGCCAGGATAAAGCAGCATAAACAAGCAACGCTGCACCGTAGCCCTACCGCCAGCGTTAGCAATGTTGAGGGTCTGGAGTTTTGTCATCCCTAGACTGACTCTATAGAGTCAGGTAGCCATCAGCTATTGTTCACCTCAATGATTCATTGGGGTTGATTTTGATTCTATTGGCCATCAGGAGTTGTATCGTATGTTACAAAGCCTCTTGTGCCCATGTTGAGTTTTTTCAAGTAAAAAATATTAGCAGTGCCTCCGTAGGATTGCGATAAATTTCTCTTAAAAGATAGGGGTTGGTATTTTGATACCAACCCCTATCTTCTATATCGTTTGCGTTCCGGCGACAACTCGCCCACAGGAATCCTAGAGCAGCCTAGATGCTATTCTCCAGAACTGGAAGCCATTGAGCTAGACGGCATGACATCGCCAATAGTGCCAGTGCTTTCCTTGACGAAGCCAGCATAGGCTTCCATACCGTGTTCGCCGATGTCCAGACCCAGGATTTCTTCTTCCTTGGTGACTCGGATTCCCAGGGTAGACTTCAGAATGAACCAGAAGATGGCAGAGGCTGCAACGGTGAAGCCACCGACTGTGATACTACCCAGGAACTGAATCCAAAGCTGATTAATCCCGCCACCGTAAATCAATCCGACTGGGCCACCTTTGTAGAACTGGTCTCCAGCCGCAAATAGCCCTACGGCCAGAGTACCCCAAACGCCGTTGACCAGGTGAACAGAAATGGCACCAACAGGGTCATCAATCTTGAGTCTGTCAAAGAAGCCAACCGCAAACACGATCGCAACCCCACTAACAATCCCGATAACGGCGGCTGATACGGTTCTAATGTAAGCACAGGGGGCGGTTACGGCAACCAGTCCGGCCAGCAGGCCGTTGATCACCATCGACAGGTCAGGCTTACCCAAAACAGTCCAGGCAGTAATGGTGGCGGCAATACAGCCAAAGGCCGCAGCTGTGTTGGTGGTCAGAGCAATGTGAGCGATCGCATTGGGATCGGCAGCCATTGTGGAGCCAGGGTTAAAGCCAAACCAACCTAACCACAGAATTAAACACCCCAGAGTGGCAATGCTCATGTTGTGAGCGGGCAGGGCATTGGGAGTACCATCGGCCCTGTATTTGCCAGTCCGAGGACCAAGGATAGCGGCACCCATAAGTGCGGCCCAACCGCCAACCGCATGAACGACTGTGGAGCCAGCGAAATCCCAGAAGCCCATCTTGGAGAGCCA
>JBBIQC010000160.1:0-5492 GCA_037442585.1 Oscillatoriales cyanobacterium bin_317 | reverse complement strand
TGTAATGGGATAGGAAATTCCCACCAACAACAAACTGAAGATAAGAAAGTCTACGAACTTGATCCGTTCTGCGACAGCACCCGAAACGATCGTGGCGGCAGTTCCGGCAAACACCAACTGGAAGAAGAACTTCGCTCCCAGGGGTACCCCCGTCCAGTTTAGGGCACTGAAGATCCCCTGATAGGCATCTCCCGTTGCAGGGCTATTATCGGCACCCGTTAAGAAGAAGCCGCCACTGACTCCGATGAAACCATTACCATTGCTGAACATCAGACCAAAGCCGATCGCCCAGAAGGCAATGGTGGACAGGGCAAATACGATCAAATTCTTGGCCAGTACGTTCACCGCGTTTTTCTGACGACACATGCCCGCTTCCAACATACAGAAGCCCGCGTTCATGAAAAACACCAGAAAGCCTGCAACCATGACCCACATGGTATCCATGCCGACCTTCAGGTCTTTGGCCATTTCCGCCACGTCTTTCAACTTGGGCATGGGTTCAGGAATGGCAACAGCGGCGTAGCCCCACAGCAGAACAATCAGCAAGGCAAGGGGAATACAAGCCTGGGCACTGGGAGACAACTTTCTGGCATACCATTCCAGTGATCGCCAGGGAATAGCTTTCACAGAGATGTTCTGATGCTTCCTGATCGAAAGCATCCTACGGCTACGTTTAGACATCATTTTAGATTCCAGACGAATGAAAACAGGGGTGCAAAGAAGCTCTGCACAGAGGAGATCAGAAAACTGCTGAGAGATTGCATCAGCAGTTAGAAATTTCAGGGTGTATTTACTCAGATGACTACCAAGTCTGAAGTCTCTTTAAGTCATTGCAGATCAGGCTGGGGGAACCAGATTGAAGAGGTTAAATATTTCATTAAGATTGCACCAATTTCGGACCACCTTTTCTGTGTTCTGTGATACAAAACCTTCTGTTTTTAGCACTGAGACCCAATTGTCATCAGGAATTGAAAGGGAAATAAAGGTTCTATTGATTTTTGTCTATAATTTTCTGCTATTTATTATTTCTACTTATGTATAGTTTCCTCTGAATCTAAAACATTTATTTATATATTTATAGATTCTGCGAAAGTTAAAGGCAAAAAGACTGACAAATCTCTCGTTATGGGGTAGATCTGTCTAGGGAATTCTGTAGGTTTCATTAACTATGCCAACTGTGCCTCAGGTGAGTGTCGGATCGCTCAGTCAAATTTTTAAGATTCGGCGTGGTTTCAAAGTCTTAGGACTGGTTCTCACCAGCACTCTGTCTGCTACGTGCTGCGGGTTGGTAGAAGCACAGTTAGTCTACTCTCAAACCTCCTCCTATGGAGTATCTAGCCAAGCTGACCCAACTCCCTATTCAGTGTCTGGACAGACGGTTCAAACTCCTTATGGCATACCCAGCCAGAGCGTAGAGTCTGGGCGAGCAAATCAAACTCCCTATGGGATGCCCAGTCAGAGCCACGGGTTTGACCCATCTACCAATCAGTTTGGAGAGCCGGATGTCAGCCCAACGGAGGCTCCCACCCAATCTTATCCATCCTCAGAGGATGGCGTTTCATCGCCTCGCTCGGCTCCATTCACTGGTAACTGTGGAACGACAACGGTGGATAGCTCTGGTGGGTTTGCACAATTGGTTAGCAATGTTTCTCAGACGGCTAGTTGGGTCGAGCAACCCGCGATCGGCATGGGTGCATTGTTGGGACAGGTCGCTCCTCAGGTAATGGCTTATTTAAATCCTGCTCCCTTGCCCGACATCAATCCCCTGGCACGGCAGGCCAAGGTACCCGTGATGATGTATCACGATATCCTGCCGCAAAAGCAGGTGTTTTTTGATGTCACCCCGAAAGAGTTTGAAAGCCATTTAAAGCTGATTAAAAAGAAGGGATTAACGCCTATCAGCATGGATCAGCTCGTCACCCATTTAAGAACGGGTGCGCCCTTACCCCCCAAGCCCATTGTGCTTACCTTTGACGATGGCTACAAGGGCCATTACGACTACGTTTATCCGCTGCTCAAAAAGTATAACTATCCGGCGGTATTCGCCATTTATACTGCCAAAGTGGGTAAAAAAATGGGTCGCTCCAGTCTAACCTGGGAGCACCTGCGGGAAATGGCAAAAGATCCCCTGATCACGATCGCTTCTCATAGCGTGACGCATAAGGTGATGGATGGGATGTCTCCCAGACAACTGGGGATTGAAACCCAACAGTCGAAACAAATTTTAGAATCCCAATTGGGAGTGCCCATTCGGTATTTTGTCTATCCTGAAGGAAAATTTGATCAGGCGGCTATAGAAGCGGTAGAGGTGGCAGGTTATGAGGCTGCCCTGACGATGGACGATAACGATGAACGGTTGGCAGGGCAATCTGAGAACCTGTTTGCGATCGGACGCATTGGTCAGTCCCGCATGGAGGAAATGGTGGATGTTGCCTGGGAAGGCCCACCAGTGACTCCTATTGGCTTTGGCTTCGATTTTGCCGCTCCGGTACGCCGCCTTGATGCCACCATTGACAATACGCCCTTTATTTTCATTGCTGGCGGGCGACCCGTTACGATTCATGCCAATACTCGCGGCCAGGTTCCCGAAATTATTGCTGGAACTCCAGTCGTCGCCGCTGTAGATGGAGGCTTCTTTTCTCTAGAAATGCTTGACTCTAATGAGATGTTGGGGCCAGTCTATAGTCAAAGTCATGGACAGTTTATTCCTGGTAAACGGGGTGAAATCCCATTTCTTAAAGAGCGGCCACTGGTGTTAATTGGGCCAAGCGCAGTCAAGTTTGTTCCCTTTGATCCCCAGAAGCACAATAGTTTAGAAGGGATTCAGGCCGAAATGCCAGAGGTCACGGATGCCTTTGTCGCTGCTGGTTGGTTGGTCGATCGCGGTCAACCCCAACCCCTGGAACGTTTTGGCAAGCTCTACAGTGTCAACGAATTGCGTCACCGTGCCTTCTGGGGAATTAACCAGCAAGGACAACCGCAAATCGGGGTGTCCACAGAACCCATTGGTTCAGTGGATTTGGGCATGGCTCTGGCCAAAGCGGGTTTCCGGGATGCGGTCATGCTAGATTCGGGAGCCAGCACATCCTTAGCCTTTAAGGGCGCTTCTCTGGTTGGGTATACACCCCGCCCTGTTCCTCATGTTGTTGGGTTAATTCCCCCGGGCAGAACAGCAGGCACAGCAGGCACGGTTTGTCCGGTCGTCACGTCTAGTGCCAGGTAGCAAGGCCAGCCATCGATTCTACTCTTTTAGGTAGAGTATCCAACCAACTCAGTGAATTACAGTCAGGGCTGAGTTGGAAAAATCTCGGGAGTACCGACTCAGCAAATTCTACAATTTTTGTAATAATTTAATCCTGGGGATAAAATTTGGCTTAATTCAGATCCCCTGGTTGATTTGAAAACTTTATAAAAGAAACAGCCAGAAGGCCAACCTATAGGGCCAAGATAGACTCACTGACACTGGACTGGGGTGAATTTTGGAGTCAATTTAGTTACCCTGGTGAGTGCTGGTGACTAGGAAAGTTGGTTTTACCAGGAAGCCTTGATGAGGTTGCCTTAGGTTTGTCTGAGATAGGCAGTCCTGGATGTGAGGAGTTAAGAACATGGTGGGGAAGCGATCGAACTCATTTAAATTAGATAACCCTGATGGGTTTAATCCTGCAGAGGCGAGGGCGCGGTCTGGCCTGGAACCGCCTTTGTCGATCGAATCAGAAATTCCTAATCCACTTCCCAGTCCTGTTTCTCGACGTGGCATTAGGGCAGGGAAATGGTTATGGTTGCTGATTGGTCTAAGTATCTGCTCTGTCTTTGGAGGAATTGGCGGACTGGCCTTCTGGTGGCTGACCACGCCTCCTCCAACCGTTGACTGCAAAACTATTTCACCCCTCTCAACCGATATGGATCGGCTCTACTGCGCCCAGCAGGCAGCCCGTTCCGGGGATATCCCTAAGATTCTGGCAGGGTTAGAACTGGTCAGCCAATGGACTCCCGATCGCCCTTTATACCCGGAAGCGCAGCGGTTAATTGCTGAGTGGTCTGATCCGATCCTATTAGCAGCTCGCAAGAAGATAGAACAAAGTGACTTGCGAGGGGCCGTTGAGTTAGCCAGTCGGATTCCTCCCAGCAGTCCTCTCTATAAAGACGCACAGGCCGCGATCGCTCGATGGAAAAAATATTGGCAGCAAGGGGAGGCGATCGCAACGGCAGCTCGAACCGCCATGCGAAACCAGAATTGGGTTCTGGCAGAGGAAAAAATTGCTGATTTAAAGGACTTTAATCAAGATTATTGGCGGTTTGACCGGGTTAGGGCACTGTCTCAATTACTCTCTGCCGAAAAACAGGGACGGAGGATGCTGGCAGAGGCCCAGCAGATTGCCAAAATCGGCCAACCGGATCAGGTGGGGGCAGCGATCGCTCAGGTCAGCAAGATGGATAAAAAAACCTTTGCCTGGGTTGCTACCCAACCCCTCCTGAAACAGTGGAGTGAAACCCTGCTGGCTCGCGGCTACCAGAACTGGGTGAAGGGCAACCTGACTGAGGCCACCCGCATGGCAACCCTGGTGTCTCCCAACCCCAATCTGGCGCAAACGGCTCAAGAACTCCTCTGGTTGAGCCAGGCACGCCAGCACGCTCTGGGTAGTAACACCACCATGAAACCCACCCTACCGCAGATCTGGAATCTGACTGCTGCGATCGCCACTGCCGCCTTAATTAAACCCGAAAGTCGCTTTTATCAACAGGCTCAGACAGCATTAAAGGACTGGCAGGCTCAATTACAGGATTTGACGCTGTTGCAATCGGCCTGGATTGTCGGTGAGGTGCCCACGCTGTTCACAAAACAGTTGGCCCAACTGCAAGCCCAGCAAATTGGTCGCGATCGCCCCCGACGCGCTCAAGCGCAAACCCTGATCGCCTACTGGACGACAGAAGCCCAGAAAATAGAAGATCGGCCTTATCTCATCTATGCTCGAAAAGTTGCCGAGAAAGGAACGATTGCGTCGCTGCAGGCAGCGATCGCACAAGCCAGACAAATTGGCCTGAAACGTCCACTGCAACTAGAAGCACAAACCCTGATTGGGGAGTGGACATATAAGATTCAAGCGATTGAAGACCAGCCCATTCTCGATCGGGCTTCCGCTACTGCCAATCAAGGAAATCTAAGTGGAGCCATCCAAATTGCAGCGACTGTTGCTCCGGGACGTGCTCTTTATGGACAAGCCCAATCGCTGATCGGCGGGTGGCAGGCCCAGATTCGAGCGGCAGAACTGGCCCGTCAGCGAGCCGAGCAAGAAGTGCTAAAACGACGGATGGTGCCAGAGGAATTGCGTGAACCTGCTCCTACTAACCCTGCTCCTACTAACAATGAAGGCTATCCTGGGGATGCCTCAAATTCTGCCCCCCCTTATCCTGAACAATCCTATCCAGGGAGCAATCCTGCCCCAGAACCTTCCCCTGCTTCTCCGCCTCCTACTCCAGAGGGGCATCATTCT
>JBBIQC010000159.1:5840-8782 GCA_037442585.1 Oscillatoriales cyanobacterium bin_317 | reverse complement strand
TGACTTCAGCCAGTGTCAATGAAAGCTACGGGACGATCATTGCCCCGTTTGATGGTGTGGTGGTGCAAAAACTGGCCTATGAAGGAGAAATGACGGCTCCTGGAACGGCCCTGTTGAAAGTCGAAAATCCTGACCGCCTGCAACTGGAGATCTCGGTGCCAGAAGAAAACCTGAGATTTGTGCAAGTGGGACAACCTGTGAAGGTGCAGGTGGATGCGGTCAATCAAACTCTGAATGCCACGATTCAACAAATTGTTCCAGCTGCAGATCCCAACTCTCGGAGCTTCCTGGTCAAAATTCCGATCGATGGTTCTGACAAACTGATTTCTGGTATGTTTGGCCGGATTGCCTTACCTCATGGGAGCCAAAACGGCATCTCCATTCCCACCCGTGCCTTAGTTCAACGCGGTCAGTTACAGGGCGTGTATGTGGTAGAAACCAATGCCGCCAACCAACCAATAGCTGTCCTGCGGTGGGTGAAAACAGGCAAAACTCAAAACGGTCAGGTCGAAATCGCAGCGGGAATAACGGCGGGCGATCGTGTGATTACCAGCAATATCTCCCAACTGAGCGATGGTCAGCCGATCACGGTGAATCCTTAGTCAAGCAAGCATAGGTAGGAGGTTTGTGATGAGCTACCACTTCAGTAAAGTTTTGTCACTCCCATTTGACGAGGCAGTTACCAAAGTGACTGAGAAGTTGAAGGAACAGGGCTTTGGTGTGCTGACCGAGATTGATGTGCAGGCGACGATGAAGAAAAAACTGGATGTCGAGATGCCCAAATATCTGATCCTGGGGGCTTGCAATCCGTCCTTTGCTTACCAGGCATTGCAACTGGAAGACAAAATTGGCACGATGTTGCCCTGCAATGTAATCGTGCAGCAAAAGCCAGAAGGCGTGGAAGTTTCAGCGGTTGATCCGGTTGCTTCCATGCAAGCGGTTTCCAATCCCAACCTGGCATCGGTTGCTACTCAAGTCAGAAATCAACTCAAAGCCGTCATTGACGGTTTGTAAGGATTACACAGGATGTGAATTTCTCCTGGAGGTTTGGATGCATCGCAAGTTTTTCTTAGCCCTTTACAGTTTAGTTCTCATTCTAGTTCTAGTCAGTCCTCAAACTGTACTTGGACAAATGGGATGGCATCCAAGAATGATGGGGAATCGGGGTATGGGAATGGGGGGAGAGGGTTCCACTATTCACCAACTGTTTGCCTATCACGATCAAATCCATCGTAGCGTCGAAGATATTCCAGGGGGAATTCGAGCGATTACAGAATCTGATAATCCTCAAGTGGCGACTTTAATTCAATCCCATGTCTCCAGAATGTACGCTCGTCTGGATCAGCAAGATCCCATTCCGATGATAGGGATGAGCGCTCCGTTACCCAAAATGATTCAGGCTAACCGGAAATATCAACGGCAACTGCACAAGACGGCAAAAGGGATTGAAGTCATTGAAACGGCGATCGATCCCAATATGGTCATGATGATTCGAGATCATGCCAGAGAAGTAACCCAATTTGTAGAGCAGGGAATGCCTGTGATGATGAACAGGAGGATGAGAAGATATGCCCAATAATCACCATGAACAGCCCCCTGCTCAACCTTATAAATTCGGTTTCGTTGGCAGACTGGCGAAACAATTTATTGATTCCAAGCTGACTCCGTTAATCATCGTGGTAGCCCTGCTGTTGGGAATTGGTGCAACCTTCATACTGCCACGGGAAGAAGAACCGCAGATCACAGTGCCCATGGCGGATGTATTTGTGCAAATGCCAGGAACATCGGCGAAGGATGTGGAACAGCGGGTCACTATGCCAATGGAGAAGTTGATTAAAGAACTTCCGGGAGTGGAATATGTTTACTCGACTTCCCGCCCTGGCTCCTCTCTGGTAATTGTGCGCTTTCTGGTGGGACAAAACACCGAGGATTCCATTGTTCAGCTCTATAACAAGCTTTATGCCAACTTTGATAAGATTCCGCCCGGTGTTTCCCAACCGCTGATTAAATCGCGATCGATTGATGATGTTCCCATTCTGACTCTGACCTTATGGGGGGAGCAGAGTACCGGGGCAGAGTTACGGCAAATTGCGGCTCAACTGGATGAGCAGATCAAGCAAGTTCCGGATGTCTCTGAAACAACAATCATTGGTGGACAGAAGCGACAATTACGAGTTGATCTGGATCCGGCTCGACTGAAAGGGTTTGGGTTAACTCCCCTGGAGATCTCCAATGCCCTGCAAGCTCAAAATAAGGAATTAGCCAGCGGTGCGCTAAGTCAAAATAATCAGTCTTTTCTGGTCAGAACTCAAAGCTTCATTCGTTCTGCTGAAGATGCAAAAGGGCTGGTTGTTGCGGTTGCCAATAATCAACCTGTCTATCTCCGTGATGTCGCTACTGTGACCGATGGTTCAGAAGAACCCGCAAGTTATGTCTTCTTTGGTCAAGGTTCAGGAGAACATCCAAAATCCAAAATCCAAAATCCAAAATCCTTGGGTGAGACTGAAGCCGTCACGATCACGATCGCCAAACGTCCCGGTGCCAACGCGATCCAGGTATCCCATCGGGTGTTGCATAAGCTGGAGCAGATCAGACACAACTATATTCCTGATAACGTTCATCTGACGGTTACTCGTGACTATGGTGAGACCGCCGCCGAGCGATCGAATGAGTTGCTGTTCCATATGCTGATTGCGGTGGGTTCCGTCACCTTACTCATGTGGTTTGTCATGGGTAAGAAAGAAGCGATGGTGGTGGCGGTTTCGATTCCTGTGACTCTGTCTTTGACTCTGGCCAGCTTTGTATTTTATGGGTTTACCCTGAACCGAGTCACCTTCTTTGCCCTGATCTTCTCAATTGGGATTCTGGTGGATGATGCGATCGTCGTGGTAGAAAACGTGGGTCGCCATCTGCAACTGCCAGAAAACCAGAGCCGACTGAAA
>JBBIQC010000159.1:5530-5830 GCA_037442585.1 Oscillatoriales cyanobacterium bin_317 | reverse complement strand
TCCTAACCGCCGCCGCACCTTAATCCAGATTATTCTGGAAGCCGTAGACGAGGTGGGCAATCCCACGATTCTGGCAACATTGGCCGTGATTGCTGCGATTTTACCCATGGCCTTTGTGGGAGGACTGATGGGGCCATATATGCGCCCGATTCCTCTGGGGGCTTCAGCGGCCATGATTTTCTCCTTGCTGGTGGCTTTCATCGTTGTGCCCTGGACCACTCTGCGGGTCTTTGGCGGCTCTGCCCACCACCATGCCCATGAACATCAGGAAGGTGCCTTAACCCGGATATATCGCCGTTT
>JBBIQC010000159.1:0-5520 GCA_037442585.1 Oscillatoriales cyanobacterium bin_317 | reverse complement strand
CATTACCCCCGACGCGGAACAACGTTTCTGGTGGCCACGGTGCTGGCGTTGGTCGTCGTTGTCGGTGGACTGGCTGGGTTCCGGTTAGTGATTCTGAAGATGCTGCCGTTTGACAATAAGAGCGAGTTGCAGGTCGTGGTGAATATGCCAGAAGGGACGACCTTAGAGCAAACAGCCAGAGTCACCCGCGAAATGGGCCAATACCTGGCAACCGTGCCTGAAGTGATCAACTATCAAAGCTATGTAGGCACAGCTTCTCCGTATAATTTCAATGGCTTGGTGCGGCATTACTTCTTGCGTTCTGGCCCCAATGTCGCAGATATCCAGGTCAACTTTTTGCCCAAGGGCGATCGCTCTCGTCAGAGTCATGATATTGCCAAAGCAATGCGGCCAAAACTGAAAGCAATTGCCGATCGCTACGGTGCCCGCATCCAGGTGGCAGAAATTCCTCCTGGCCCTCCTGTGCTGCAAACGCTGGTCACAGAAATCTATGGCCCCGATTATCAGGGACAAATTGATCTGGCCAAGCAAATTCGTCAGTTGTATCAGTCTACTGATGGTATCGTCGATGTGGACTGGTACGTGGAAGCCCCGCAGACTGATTATCACCTCGTGATTGATCGTGAAAAGGCCGCCCTGAATGGCATCAGTCCTGCCCAAATTTCAGAAGTGCTGCAAATGGCTCTGGGTGGACAGAATGTAGGCTTGCTCCATGATGAAAATGCCCGCGAAGATGTGACGATTAATCTGCGGTTGGGGCAATCGAGCCGCACCAGTTTAGACGATCTAAAGTCGTTGAACTTGAAAGGCACAAATGGAAACCTGGTTCCCCTCAGTGCTCTGGTGAAAACGGAGAACGCGATCGCGGATACCAGTATCTATCACAAAAACTTGCAGCCTGTAGTGTATGTACTGGGAGATGTAGCGGGCCGTGTGGAAAGTGCGGTCTATGCCATGCTTAACCTGCAACCGAAGATCGATAAACTGGTTCCACCTACAGGAGCTAAAGTGCAGACTTACCTGACGGAACAGCCACCCACGAACGAAACTTATGCGATCAAGTGGGACGGCGAATGGCAGGTCACGTATGAGGTCTTCCGAGATTTGGGGATTGCCTTTGCTGTGGTACTGGTGTTGATCTATGCTCTGGTCGTGGGCTGGTTCCAGTCCTTTATGACACCCCTGGTGATTATGGCCGCGATTCCATTTTCATTAATTGGCATTATGCCTGCCCATTGGCTCATGGGGTCTTTCTTTACGGCTACCTCGATGATTGGGTTTATCGCTGGCGCTGGAATTGTCGTGCGCAACTCAATTATTCTGGTGGATTTCATCGAGTTGCGCCTGAAAGAAGGAATGCCGTTAGAAGCAGCCGTCATTGATGCGGGAGCTGTACGGTTCCGTCCCATGTTGTTAACGGCTGCTGCAGTGGTGGTGGGATCGGCCATTATCCTGGCTGACCCAATTTTCCAGGGATTAGCCATCTCGCTGATGGCAGGGGAAGTCGCATCGTTATTGCTATCGCGATCGGCGGTGCCAATTTTGTATTACAAACTCTGGAAAAAACGGGAGGTGAGTCCACCCACGGCGGATGTTGAAATCGATTGGCAATCAAGCATTATTAAGGAAAGGAAATCATGGTGATCGACAAACTATCCCCTCATCCCACTCAGAAGTCGTTTCGACTGCGACCGCTGCCCACGATCGGGGTGATCCTGGGATTAATGCTGGTTTCCGGGGGCGCAGGCTGGTGGCTCAGTCGGTTGGATAACAAAGAGCAATCTTCTGGGGATACAGTGTCAGCCGCTACAGCAACTCCCATTCCGGTAAAAACGGCGATCGTTCGTCTCCCATCGGTAGGAACGAATCGGATTCTGACTGGAACGGTGGAACCCCTGGAAACCGTGACTCTGACCAGTCGGGTGATGGGGCACGTTCGCCAGTTGACGGTGCAGGAGGGCGATCGGGTGTCTGCTGGAGATCCCCTTGCCGTAATTGACGTGGCTGACATTCAAGCCCAGGGCAGTCAGGCGTTAGCCGGGGTGAATATGGCACAGTCTAACTACCAGACGGCTCAGGCTCGGGTGCAGGAAGCCCGTGCCCAGTTGCTAGAAGCCGAAGCGGAACTGGCAGATGCCCGGTTAGAGCAAAAGCGAATGAGGATGCTGCAAGGAGAAGGGGCAGTGAGTCAGCAATTGCTGGATAAGGCCAATACCCGCGTGCAGATGACCCAGGCCCGGATTCAACAAATTAAAGCCGGGATTAGCCAATCCCAATCATCCATGAATCAGGCTCAAGCCCAGGTCAAACAGGCACAGGCGCAGGTCAATCAGGTATCAGCCAACCTCAACTATGGCACGATCGTTGCTCCCTTTGATGGCGTGATTACTCGCAAGCATACGGAAGTGGGCGCAATGGCAGGAGCCGGACAACCGTTGTTGACGCTGGAAAGCAGCGATCGCTTGCGCTTCAATACCCAGGTGCCCGAATCTCTGATCGCCCAGATCCGCCAGGGGCAAAAGGTTTCCGTTCACCTGGATGCCTTGAATCAAGATTTACCGGGAACTGTGAGCCAGATTATTCCCTCCGCCGATCCAGCGACCCGTAACTTCACGGTTAAAGTCGCATTAGATCAGACGGCACAAGTGATTCCAGGAATGTTTGGACGACTCAAACTAGCCAACCAACCGATCACACAAAAGCCTAGCGATCACGCCGTCTTAATGATTTCCAAATCTGCGATCGTGCAGCAATTTGGCATCACTGGAGTTTACAAAGTGGTAGACGGTGAAGCCTCGTTTCAACCCATTACCACAGGTAAAACTCACGGCTCTGATATTGAAGTATTCTCTGGCCTGAAACAAGGCGATCAACTGGTCATCAATCCCTCTCCTGCTCTGAAAGACAACACCCCCGTTCAACTGAATTAGGGCTGTCCATTGCACGGATGGGTTGAGCCAGCAATCGACAGGCAGACTCAGAGCCATCCCCCTATCTCTCCATCTTCCCACTCACTCCTTTACCCCTGCACCCCTGCACCCCCATGTGTCCCTCCACTGATAACTCCCAAAACTACAGCATCATCGGGCGGATCACGGCCTACTTCATCAACTCCCAACTCACAATCCTGGTGATTGCGGCACTGGTGATTTTTGGGCTGGGTGCGGTAATCCTGACTCCTAAAGAAGAAAATCCGCAGATTGTGGTGCCAGCAGCAGATGTCTACCTGCCCTATCCCGGTGCTCCCGCTGAAGTGGTTGAAAAGACTTTGACTACACCGATCGAGGCCAAACTGCGGGAACTGTCCGGTGTGGAACATATCTACTCCACCTCCCAGGATTCCGGTGCCAAAGTAACCGTCCAGTTTTTCGTCGGGCAAAACTGGGAAGATTCCCTGTTCAAATTGCAGAACCACCTGTATAGCTACCAGGATTTGTTACCTCCCGGTGCCCGTTATCTGGTCAAGCCGGTGATTATCGACGACGTGCCGATCGTCACCCTGACCGTTACGGGTAAGAACTACAGCGACAACCAACTGCGACGGGTGGGAGAACGGTTGCTGGAAGACCTGCGGAGTATTCCCAACACCGCGAACCTGACGATTACAGGCGGACAACCCCGCGCCATTCGGGTAGACCTGGATCCGGACAAGCTTGCCAGCTATAAACTGTCGCCTGCCCAGATTAGCCAGCGACTTCAGGGGGAAAATGTGCGGCTGCCAGCGGGAGATGTGTCGGTTGGTGCCAATCGACTGTTTATTGAGGGAGGCAACCTGTTCCAGTCAGCCACGGATGTGGGCGAAATTATTGTCGGTTTTGGGCAGGGGTCTACTTCACCGATTTACCTGCGAGATGTGGCAACGGTGGTGGATGACTTTGGCGATCGCACCACACTCTCCCGGATTAACTACCGCCAGGATTGGGATGTGAGCAATCCTTATCCGAATTCCAAAGCTCAACCGAAAGGGCAATTTGTTGCCCAACCCGCCATTACGATCGGCATTGCCAAGCAGAAGGGCACCAATGCTGTGACTGTCGCCCAGCAAATTTTTAAGCGAGTCGAAGAACTGAAGCCACAATTGCCCGCTGGAATCACTATTGCCGTTACCCGCAATGATGGGCAGACTGCCTCCAGAGCGGTGGGCGATCTCTATCAAAGTTTAGGACTGGCGATTGTTACTGTTGTAGGTTTGTTGGTGATTTTCCTGGGCTGGCGCGAGTCGATGATTGTGGCTTTTGTGATTCCGCTAACGCTGGCTGGCACCCTTGCGGTTGGCTGGATCGCTGGGCAGACCATCAACCGGATTACCCTGTTTGCCTTGATCCTGGCCCTGGGGACGTTAGTGGATGACGCGATCGCCGTTACCGAAAATATCCACCGTCACTTTGAAGCAAAGCTGGGTATGAACTGGCGGGAAAAGACCCAGGCCGCGATCGAAGCAGTGAATGAGTTGGGAACCCCTGTGATCCTGTCTACCGTGACGGTGATTCTCGCTTTCATTCCAATGGCATTTGTCACTGGCATGATGGGACCCTATATGGGACCGATTCCGTTTAACGTTCCGGTGGCGATGATTGTCAGCACCTCTCTGGCCCTGACCGTTACCCCCTATCTCGGCTTGCGCTTGATTAAGATCAAACCTCGTGCTGGTCATGCCAATGGGGGGGACAGTGTACTCGCGATCGAAAGTACTCGTATCTACCGCTGGTATCACCGCATCATGGCACCTCTGCTGGATTCCGCCAGTCGTCGCCGCTTCGTTCTGCTCTGCATTACGGGATTATTGCTGGCATCCTTCATCCTGCCGCTAACCCAGACGGTTAAGTTTCGGATGTTGCCCAAAGCCAATAAAGACACTTTCCTGATTCAATTGGATGCCCCTCTGGGAACAGAACTCGCCCAAACCGATCGTATGATTCGGGATATGGAAGCGGTGTTGCGCCAGACTCCGGAGATCACCAACTTTGAAACCTATGTCGGCTTAGGAGCACCCATTGACTTTAACGGGATGTTGCGGGGAGCCACCGATCGCATTGGTGAACACTATGCCGATATCCGGGTGCATCTGGCCAACAAGGATGCCCGTTCCATCCAATCGGAAGGCATTGTGTTCCAGTTACGTCCAAAGTTAACCGAGATTGCCCAACGCCATAATGCGATCGTTAAACTGGTGGAAGATCCCCCTGGTCCGCCGGTGCGATCGACGATGCTGGCGGAAGTCTATGGCCCCGATTACAACACCCTCCGGCAACTGGCAAAACAGGTGCGACAGGTGTTTGGCGACACTAAAGAAGTGGTGGACATTGACGATTCGGTGAAAAACCAGATGCCCCAGATGCGAATGGTGGTCGATCGCGAAAAGGTCAACCGCGCCGGACTGACGACGCAGGACATTGCCCAAACCTTGAATATGGCGATCGCGGGTTCTCAGGTTTCCACGCTGAAAGTACCGGGAGAACTGGCTCCTGTGGCCATTCAAGTGCGCTTTGCCGATGCTAACCGCCAGAGCATTGACGACCT
>JBBIQC010000158.1:0-8812 GCA_037442585.1 Oscillatoriales cyanobacterium bin_317 | reverse complement strand
CCCTTCTCCTGAATCAGGCGATCGACCTGTTCCAGCAACTTCAAGCTATCGGCTCCTGCCCACTGCGGATCCGTTGGCGGGAAATAGTGCCCTATATCTCCCAGGCTGAGCGCCCCCAACATCGCATCCATAATCGCGTGGGTCAGCACATCTGCATCACTGTGTCCTAGCAATCCCAATGAGTGCTCAATCTTCACCCCACCCAAAATCAAGGGACGTTCCGGCACCAGTCGATGAATATCGTAGCCATTCCCAATCCGAATCCCAGCCATGAATTGCCCTCAGTCGTATCAGCAACTTGCTTTCTGATTATAGGGAGGGGGGGAGTCGGGGAGTGAATAGGTGGACAGTGGAGAGAAGGGGTGAAGGATGAAGGGTGAGAAGAGGCTTGAGGAAGACTAACTCATCTACCCGCCACCTATCCATCCACCCCTTCCCCTCTCCCTTCCAACCATTTCTCATACAAATCAGGCCGTCGATCGTGAGTCCGCTGAATTTGTTGCTCTCTGCGCCACTGGGCGATCGCCTGGTGATTACCAGAAAGCAGTACCTCAGGAACTGACCAACCTCGAAAGACGGGAGGGCGGGTGTACTGGGGATAGTCCAGCAAGCCTGTTTCAAAGCTTTCGGCTTTTAAGGATTCTTCTTTGCCCACGGTTCCAGGCAGCAGGCGAATTACCCCGTTCAGCAGAGCCAGGGCCGGGATTTCGCCGCAGGTCAGGACAAAATCACCCAGGGAAACCTCACGCGTGACCAGATGTAATACCCGCTCATCTACACCTTCGTAATGTCCACAAATGATCACTAACTGGTCGTAGTTCGCGGCAAAGTTTTGGAACATCGGCTGATGCATCGTTTCTCCCTGGGGAGTCATCAGCAGGACTTCCCGCTGGGGGAGTACAGGAACCGATTCGACGGCGGCAAAAATGGGTTCCGGCTTCATCAGCATCCCGACTCCGCCGCCATAGGGTTCGTCGTCTACCCGATGATGTTTATCAGTGGTAAAGTCACGGGGATTCGTTAGATGAACTACGGCAATATTTCTGGCTAAAGCTTTACCCAGTAATCCTGAATTGAGGGGAGAGGTAAAAAAGTCAGGAAACAGGGTAATGATGTCGAAGCGCATAGAGGGGCGAAAATTCTTTACCTTCTTTAATTTACGCTTTAATAATCTGTTATTAAGCGTATTATTTATAAAAGCTCTCAAGTAACATGCTTCGAGAGCCATTTAATCTGCAAGGCATTGGGTCGATCGCCCAAACCAAACCAGGTTCAGTTAGAAACCGGAAGTTTCCTTTTCAACGGGACTACGGCTCTGGACTTGGAAAAGGTTTAGTCACAAGATGTAGTTTAAATAAATGATGTAGTTAGCTGAGTGTCAGCATTGTCCAGTGGATACGCTTCTAGCCAAGCAACAGGGGAGCCTCGCGGAGCATGAATAAGAGCAGTGTGCCTACCTCCGTTACGAAGTTTTTGGAGCGTCTATTTCATCACACTTCTGGAGTCAATGCGCCTCCGCAGTTACAGTTTCAGTTCCTTGGAGAGGAAATGCCTCAATCAACCAAAACCGCCATTATGATCATCGGGGGAGCCGAAGATAAAGTTCATGGGCGGGAAATTTTGACGAACTTTTTCAATCGATCGGGGGCCACTGATGCCCGCATTGCCATCATTCCCTCTGCGTCTCGTGAACCCGCTGTGATTGGGGAGCGGTATCGAGAAATTTTTAATGAAATGGGAGCGAAGGGGATTGAAATTCTCGACATTCGCGATCGCGAACATTGTGAAAACCCTATTCTCCAGAGCTATGCCGAAAACTGCACGGGAGTGTTTATGACCGGAGGCGATCAACTGCGGCTCTGTGGCCTGCTGGCAGATACACTATTGATGAATACCATCCGGCAACGGGCACAACGGGGGGAAATTACCCTGGCTGGAACCAGTGCTGGAGCCGCTGTCATGGGTCACTATATGATCGCAGGCGGCGGTAGTGGCGAATCTCCCAACCGATCGCTGGTGGACATCACGACAGGACTGGGAATCATTCCCGAACTGCTGGTGGATCAGCACTTCCATAACCGGAATCGAATGGCTCGATTGATGAGTGCAATCGCAGGCCACGCCGATCGCCTTGGCATCGGCATTGATGAGGATACCTGTGCGGTATTTGAAGGGGATGGTTTGATGCAGGTGTTAGGGAAAGGAACTGTCACGGTGATTGATCCGCAGGACATGACCCATACCAACCAACATCACGTCGGGGCTACGGATCCGCTCAGCATCTGTAATCTCAGAGTTCATGTTCTGGTTTACGGCGATCGTTATGATCTACGTAAGCGGAACCCAGTTCATTCTCTCTCTGGAAGTTCTTAGTGAAGAAAGCCCACAACTGTACAAGCTTTTAACTGCGAGAACACCACCAAAAGTGGTAGAACGAGATTAGTCATCATTCCCTCTGGGGAAACTCTAAATTTATACCTGGATGAATAAATGCTTTTGTTGGATAAATCAATAACAGCAATCGAATTAAAAACCGTTCACCCTGGACAGTTTGGAGCCATCTAGAGGATGACACTGAATAATTGCCCAAGACCAGCTTCCAAACCAGCTTTCAACTGTACGTTTGCGTTGAGTGTGTAGTGGGTGCTGAACGCGCTCAAACCTAATCAAGATAGTGCTATGAAGATACTGAAGATCCAGACATTACGTGGGCCGAACTACTGGAGTATTCGTCGTGAAAAATTAGTCGTGATGCGTCTGGATCTGGAAGCCTTAGCTGACAAACCTTCCAGTCAAATTCCAGGCTTTTACGAAGGGTTAGTCAACCTTCTCCCCAGCCTGATGGAACACTTCTGTTCTCCGGGTTGCCTGGGTGGTTTTTTAAGACGAGTGCAGGAAGGAACTATGATGGGCCACATTGTCGAGCATGTGGCTCTGGAACTCCAGGAATTAGCCGGAATGCCTGTGGGCTTTGGACGTACCCGCGAAACTGCCACACCCGGTGTTTATCAGGTGGTGATTGAGTATCAGCATGAACAAGCGGGGCGGTATGCGGCACGGGCAGCAGTACGCTTATGCCAGAGCATTGTTGACACGGGCACGTATCCCCAGGAAGAACTGGAAAAGGATCTGGACGACCTGCGGGAACTGGCCAGTGAGGGCGCTCTTGGTCCCAGTACTGAGTCGATCGTCAAAGAGGCCGAAGCCAGGGGAATTCCCTGGTTTGAGCTGGGTGCCCGCAGTTTGATCCAACTGGGGTATGGGGTGTATCAAAAGCGCATCCAGGCAACGCTGAGCAACTTCACCGGCATCCTGGGCGTGGAACTGGCCAGTGACAAAGAAGGCACCAAGCGGGTTCTGCGAGATGCTGGGATTCCCGTTCCCAAGGGCACGACGATCTATTTTCTGGATGAGTTAGAAGAGGCGATCGAGTTCGTCGGTGGCTACCCCATCGTGATCAAGCCCCTGGACGGCAATCATGGTCGGGGAATCACTATCAATATCACCTCCTGGGAACAAGCAATTGAAGCCTACGATGCAGCCAGAGAAGTATCCCGTGCGGCGATCGTGGAGCGCTTCTACCAGGGACGGGATCACCGGATTCTGGTCGTGAATGGCAAGGTGGTTGCGGTCGCGGAACGGATTCCAGCCCATGTGGTGGGAGACGGACACTCGACGATCGAACAACTGATTGAAATCACCAACCAGGATCCGCGTCGGGGGATCGGTCACGACAATGTATTAACCAAAATTGTCCTTGATCGCACCAGTTGGCAATTACTGGAACGGCAGGGCTATACCCTGGATACGGTGCTGCCCAGGGGAGAGATCTGCTACCTGCGAGCCACGGCTAACTTGAGTACGGGGGGCATTTCTGTCGATCGCACAGATGACATCCATCCAGAGAACGTCTGGATTGCTCAACGGGTGGCGAAAACCATCGGTCTGGATATTGCTGGCATTGATGTGGTGACTCAGGATATCAGCCGCCCCCTGCGGGAAGTCGATGGTGTGATTGTGGAAGTGAATGCGGCTCCTGGCTTCCGGATGCACGTTTGCCCCAGTGAAGGTATTCCCCGCAATGTGGCCGAACCCGTACTGGAGATGCTCTTCCCACCCGGTACTCCCAGCCGTGTCCCGATCGTGGCCATCACCGGAACCAACGGTAAAACGACGACTACCCGACTGATTGCCCATATTTTTCGGCAGACGGGGCAGGTGGTTGGCTATACCACCACCGACGGGACTTACATTGGCGATTACCTGGCAGAACCCGGAGACAACACCGGGCCGCAAAGTGCCCAACTAATTCTGCAAGATCCCACGGTCGAAGTCGCCGTTCTAGAAAGTGCCAGAGGTGGCATTCTGCGATCGGGGCTGGCCTTCACCTCCTCCGATGTGGGGGTTGTGCTCAACGTTGCCGCAGATCACCTGGGCATTGGCGATATCGACACGATCGAGCAAATGGCACGCCTGAAAAGCGTCGTTGCCGAGACGGTGATGCCGAATGGATACGCGATTCTGAATGCAGACGATCCCCTGGTGGCTGAAATGGCCAGCCGGGTGACAGGTCAGATTGCCTATTTCTCCATGAATCCGGAGAGTGAATTGCTCAAAGCGCATACCCAAAAAGGTGGGCTGGCGGCTGTTTACGAGAATGGCTATCTGTCAATTTTGAAAGGAGACTGGACATTGCGCATTGAACCTGCGGCTAATGTCCCCCTGACTTTAGGCGGGCGTGCTCCCTTTATGATTGCCAATGCTCTGGCGGCCAGTCTGGCGGCGTTTGCCCAGGGCGTGGATATTAAGGACATTCGGGCTGCCTTACTGACCTTCCGGGCTTCAGCCGGACAAACCCCCGGACGGATGAATTTGTTCAATCTGGGCAAATACCATGCCCTGGTGGACTATGCCCACAATCCTCATAGTTACCAAGCCCTGGGTGGATTTGTCCAAAATTGGCCAGGGGAAAGGATTGGCGTGGTCGGTGGCCCTGGCGATCGCCGAGACGAAGACTTTATTACCCTGGGAACCCTATCAGCGGGAATGTTTGATCGCATCATTATCAAAGAAGATGATGATACCCGTGGTCGCCCCCGTGGGGAAGCGGCCCGGTTGATTGCACGGGGATTGCAACAGGCGAAACCCGATTGTCGCTTTGAAACCATCCTGGATGAAACTAAAGCGATTCAATCTGCCCTGGACAGCGCTCCCCTGAATGGCCTGGTGGTGATTCTGCCGGAAAGTGTCAGTCGGGCGATCGCTTTGATTAATGACCGCCGCCCAATAGCAGAACCAGAACTGGTTCCAGTCAATCCTGTCGCAGCAGAAACTTCTGCCTCCAATGGTTCTCTTCCCGTACCAGCGACGGCTGACGCTGACGTGGTTGATCCGACGCAAAACTCAGAAGTGCCTGCCTAACGCACAGCCGCTTTCACTGGTATTCACCCCACCCCACACCCAATTTCCCAATCCCAGGGGTGTTGGGGTTTTGATTATGGGAGGAACTGTCCTGGCCTTTCAAGGAAGCTCCCTGGATTCCATGCGATCGCAGCAGGCCGATGCTCATCCTTCATGGCTTCAGTAGTCTCACCTTCTTGCCCTCCCACCTTCCGGTCAGTGTTATGACTCGCGATCGCCCGTCTCAGATTCCGCCGTGTCCTCACCAGGTTTGTTGACCTCTTCCTTAAACCCTCTCAGAGTTTTGCCTAAAGTTCCCCCCAATTCAGGAATCTTTTTCGGCCCAAAAATCAAGATTGCCACCACCGCAATAATGATCACTTCCGGCCACCCAAGTCCAAACATAACGCCTCCTGGTATCTGCCCTTATGCACAGGCTCAGTTCTAGGGTACAAGGAAACTGGTTGCTTGCAGTCTATAAACAGGTGCGAATAAATCTTTGGGTAGATGCCTGATGGGGTAGGGATCCTTAAGATACTATGAAGAAAATTTACAGTTTATTCCCTTTGCAAATCGGGTACGCAAGAAAATCTTATGGCACAGTCCCTTTTGCAATTCAGACACCTGGCAATCCGTCTTCTTTGGGTTGCTTTTGTCAGCTCACTGATTCCCCTTTCTGGCTGTGGGTTGCCTCCCAAAGCGGATGCCGAAGCTCAACCCCAGGCCCAGGCTGATAACAGACCTGCGGCTGTAGATGTGGCGATCGCCCGCACGACTCCCCTGCAGCAAGATCTGGAATATACCGGAACGACCCAGCCCTACCGCCAGGTTTCGTTACGATCGCGGGTAGAAGGTCAGTTAATCGATTTGGCGGTGAATGTCGGCGATCGCGTGACTCAGGGGCAGGTGCTGGGTCGCCTGGATGACAATGTTCTGGCCGCTGCCGTCGTGGAAGCAGAAGCGGAAGTAGCCGCACGAGAATCTGAAGTCGCGCAGGCTCGTACCGAAGTCAGTAATGTCCAAACCCAGGTGGAAGAGGCGCGGTTGAGGCTGGCACAGGCCCAATCTGATTTGTCCCGATTGGAGCAATTATTCCGGGAAGGGGCAATCCCAGAACAACAGGTGGAAAACGCCCGCACAACAGTGGGAACAGCCCAGCAAGCGTTGCGATCGGCCCAGAGCCAGGTGCGTACCCGCCAAAAAGCTGTGGCTGCAATTCAACGCCGGGTGGCTGCTCAACGGGCGATCGTGGCCAGAGAGCAAGAACGGCAATCCTACAGTTTACTGACCGCACCTGTAACGGGCTTTGTGCTCGAACGAGTGACCGAACCAGGCAACCTGGCCCAACCAGGAAGCGAAATTTTAAAGCTGGGAGACTTCAGCCAGGTGAAGGTGGCCGTGCAAGTCTCGGAATTGGAATTGGGTACGATTCGCCCTGGTCAATCTGTCCAGGTGAAGCTGGATGCCTTTCCTGGCCAGACTTTTGCAGGACGGGTAACACGAGTTTCTCCGGCAGCCAACCCCACCTCGCGGTTAATCCCCGTAGAAGTGGCCATGTCCAATCCCAATGGCAAGATTGGCAGTGGTCTGCTGGCCCGCGTGAATTTCACTCAACAGGCCGTTAAGCGAGTCGTTGTGCCGGAAACCGCCCTAAAAACCAATGAAGATCGTCAGGCAGGAGCACGATCGCAATCTGCAGCGAAGCCCCTATCCTCCGACTCCGCCACTCCAGCGAGAGGCCAGAACCGTCAGGAATCCGGCAGCAAAACAGGCACTATATTTGTCGTGACAGGTTCCGGTAAACAGACAGCCGCTGCCGCCCGCTCTGTAACTCTGGGAAATCGCCGTGATGGACAGGTGGAAATTCTGGCTGGGTTACAACCGGGCGATCGCTTCATCGTTCGCAGCAGCAAAGCCCTCAAAGACGGTACTCCCATCCGACTGAGTGTTCTATCAGAAGGTGCTAGCCCAAGAAGTTAGTTGCAGGCAAGTTTTGAGTTTTAAGATTTGAGTTCTCAGTTTTGAACCTTAGATTGAATCTCAGACCGAGAATGTAGAACCTTTCGGTTTGAGATCAGGTCAAAAGTTAAGAAGTTAAAACTTTTCTTGGGCTTCACGCCTGTTTTCCTTCATTCACTGTTCCTCTCCACAGTTCTCATGCAAAATCGTCCTACTGGCTTTAGCCTTAGCACTCTTTCCATTCGTCGTCACATTGGCACCTTAATGTTGACGCTGGCAGTGATTGTGGTTGGCGTGTTTTTCATCAGCACCCTGCAAGTTGATTTGCTGCCCTCAATCACCTATCCCCGCATTGGTGTACGGCTGAATGCACCAGGGATTTCTCCGGAGGTAGCAGTGGATGAAATTACGAAGCCGCTGGAAGAAGCCCTATCGGCTACTGAAGGGGTAGTACAGATTTACTCCCAAACCCGTGAGGGTCAGGTCAGCCTGGATCTGTTTTTTCAACCGGGCGGCAATATTGACCAGGCATTGAATGATGCTACTGCCGCTTTTAACCGGGCCAGAGGACGGTTGCCCAACACGATCGAGGAACCTCGCCTGTTCAAAGTCGATCCATCCCAGTTTCCCGTGTATGAGTTGGCGCTTACTTCCCCATCTCAGCAGCCCGTAGATCTGCGGGTGTTTGCCGATGAGGAATTGGCGCGGGAACTGGGAGTGGTTCCCGGTGTGGCGGTGGTGGATGTGGCCGGGGGGGTAGATGAAGAAATCCAGGTCACGGTTGATTTGAATCGGTTACAGGCTCAGGGGGTGGGCTTGAATGATGTGCTGAGGGAGTTGCGCGATCGCAACCAGGATATTTCCGGGGGACGCATTTCGGGAGCAAACAATGAGCCGCTGACACGGGCGATCGGGCGCTTCAAAAATGCTCAGGAGTTGCGGGATTTGTCGTTTGAGGTTGGAGGAAGTCAGGGATCGGGGATTGAGGATCAGGGATCGGGAAGTACGGTGAATTCTCAGTCGTCCATAACGCCACATCGGGTCTATTTGCGGGATTTTGCAACGGTGACAGATGGAACGGAGGAGCAGCGGATTTTTATCAATCTGAACGGGCAACCCGGAGTGAAGGTCAGTATTCAGAAGCAGCCGGATGCCAACACGATCGAGGTGGTAAATGGGGTGAAGCAACGGCTGCAGGAGTTGCGGAAATCGGGGGTGATTTCGGCGGATATGACATTATTGCCCGTTTTGGATGAGTCCATCTTTATTCAAAACGCGATTTCCAACGTAGTGAGTTCAGGTTTGATAGGGGCGGGACTGGCGGCGATCGCGGTGCTGCTGTTCCTGGGTTCGATTCGGCAGACGCTGATCATTGTGCTGGCGATTCCATTGGCAACCCTGACGGCGATTATTCTCATGGGTGTGTTTAAGCTGTCCCTGAATGTCTTTAGTC
>JBBIQC010000157.1:0-8813 GCA_037442585.1 Oscillatoriales cyanobacterium bin_317 | reverse complement strand
CTTGCTCATGATATCTCCCGTCTCTTTTCCTTTTTTCAATGAACTAGCCCTGCCCATACACGGTTTGCCAAGCCCCAAATTCACTCGGTAAAGCACGCCATTTGATACCGTTATCGGCTCGGTAGAAGATCCCGTTCAATACAACTCGCAGATCAACTTCTCGCTCTTTGCCAATGGGCTTTTCAGGGGGTAACAGCGGTTCAATCTGGGCCCATTCCTCATCGGTGAGGTCACTATCGTAGTAGGGCTGAGTCATACTTTAGAAGCAGTGGTAATACGACTCTTCTGGTATCGCCTATCTAACACCCGATGTGAATCTTACTTCATATATATTTACAAATAGCTTCTGACTTCCGCAGCATTTCATCTAAAATGTGGCTAGACTAAAAAACTGTCATGCCACGATCGCTTAGAGTTCGACAAGACTGTGTTGGGATAGTGAAGTTAGCGGTTAGACGAAATGGCTTTCTGAGCCAGCAAGCGTTAGCCGAGGAACTCGGCTTGGCCCGCTCCACAGTTGTCAATTTCCTGACAGGCAAACCCGTTGATCGCTCAGTTTTTGAGGATATCTGCCTGAGATTGTCTCTGAATAGCCAGGAAATTGCTGAAACAAATCTTGATTCCAAGATAATTGACTCTCAGAAGTCAGGCAGGGAGACCATCAAACAGTCCAGGGACTTAAGAGGCGCTCCAGATATTTCTGTTTTTTTCGGTAGAGGACTAGAGATAGAGACGTTAGAACGGTGGATCTTGCAGGAACAGTGTAAGCTAGTGACCGTTCTCGGAGTTGGAGGAATTGGTAAGACAACGTTATCCGTTAAACTGGCACACCGGATTGAAGGCAGCTTTGAGTATATAATCTGGCGATCGCTGCGAAATGCTCCACCCTTGGAGGCTCTGCTACTGGATTTAACTCAGTTTCTGAACCCCACTCCGATTGCTAAATTTTCTGAAGCACTGGATGGACAGATTGCTAACCTACTGGAATGCCTGCAACAGCGTTGCCTGTTGGTTCTGGATAATTGCGAGGCAATCCTACAGGCCGGGATTCAAGCTGGTGTGTACAAAAGTGGGTATGAAAACTACGGCACTCTACTGAAATGCCTTGGAGAGACTCAACATCATAGTTGCGTTGTGCTGACGAGCCGAGAGAAACCTGCTGAAATTGTTCAACTGGAAGGCCCTAAATCTCCTGTACGATCACTACGGCTCAACGGCTTGAGTAATACAGAAGGGTACAAAGTGTTTGCAGTGAAAGGTTACTCTGGCTCGACGACCGAAGTCAGCCCGTTGATTGAGAGGTACGGTGGTAATCCACTGGCATTGCAAGTAATTGCAACAACGCTGCAGGAATTCTTTGATGGCAATATGACCGATTTGCTGAGACAAGAAGCCCTTCTCTTTGGTGATATCTGGAGGCTTTTAAGTGAGCAGTTCAATCGATTATCGGCTATAGAAAAACAGGTCATGTATTGGTTGGCAGTTGAACGAGAGTGGACATCACCCGATGAACTGCGTGAACATCTGTTTCCGACGGTGATGCCAAGAGAGTTATTGGAAGCACTGAACTCTTTGCAACGGCGATCGCTATTGGAGCAGCGCTCCAGCTGTTTTACACAACAACCTGTTGTCATGGAATACATGACGAATCAACTACTGGAACAGATATTTCAAGAGATTAAAACAGGCCAGATTACGCTTCTGAATACTGTTCCTTTAATAAAAGCTCAGGCAAAAGATTTTATTCGAGAATCTCAGATGCGAATGATTCTTGAACCCCTAGCTAAGGAGCTACAGAAATATTTCCGAACGCAGTCTGTCCTTCGACAGCAACTAGATACATTGCTCCAAGCGGTTTGTCAGAAGAATGACCTCAAACTGGGTTATGCAACTGGTAACTTACTTAATCTCTATCGTGCTTTAAATTTGCAGCTTACAGGATATGACTTTTCCGAACTGGTTATCCGTCAAGCTTTTCTCCAGGACATTGATTTACACGATGTCAACTTTTCCGGCTCTGAATTCATTGATTCATCATTTACTCAAACTTTCGGTGGCATTCTCGCAATCCAATTTAGTCCAGACGGCCAAATGTTGGCGACCAGTAGCACTAACTGTGAAATTCAGCTATGGCGACTGAGCGATCGACAATGCGTGTTTACTTTGAAGGGGCATACCAATTGGGTACGAAGTGTCGTTTTCGATCCCGTGGGTGAAAGATTAGCAAGTGCAAGTGACGATGGAACCGTGAGAATCTGGGATTTGCTGAAGGGAACCTGTGAGCAGGTGCTGATGGGGCATCAGGGTAATGTGTTTAATGTTGCGTTTAGTCCAGACGGAGAAAGAATTGCAAGCACTGGTGGAGACTGCTCAATCCGATTGTGGAATGCTTCTGATGGAAGGTGCTTGAGCATTTTAGAAGGACATGCTGAAATTATCGTAGCTGCTAATTTCAGTCCCTGTGGGAATCTTCTGGCAAGTGGAAGTTTTGATAATACGATTCGCATCTGGGACACCCGATCGGGGAAATGTCTACATACACTAACGGAACACAGTGGCTCTATCACAGGATTGAACTTCAGCCATGATGGGCGATGGTTAGCCAGTCCCAGTTTCGATCGCACCGCTCGGATTTGGCGGGTAGCTGATTGGCGATGTGTGCGAACATTGGAGGGCCATAGCGACTGGATCTGGGGAGCCGCCTGGAGTCCTGACAGTAGTTTGGTTGCAACGTGTAGTGCAGATTGTACTGCTCGTATCTGGGATACGATGACGGACAAATGTTTATATGTTTTAAGTGGGCATAACACTCAGGTTTGGAGAGCAGTATTTAGTCCGAGCGGCGAGACACTTGCGACTTGCAGCGAGGATCAAACATTTGCCCTCTGGGATGTGCAGATGGGTCGCCGTTTGACGACAATGACTGGCTATTCCAATTGGGTACGACCTGTAGTATTCAGTCCGAATGGCAGGGTATTTGCAACAGGGCATAAAGATAAAAAGTTGCGAATTTGGGCTAGCGATAGTTTCGAGCTATTACAGGAACTGAAAGCCCATGAAACAGGGATTGTATCGCTGGCATTTCATCCTGGCGGTGAACTGGTGGCTAGTGGTGGCATGGATACCGCCATCAGGATCTGGGACTGGCGACAGGGGAGATGTATAGCTGACTTTGGATTACACGGTGCTGAAGTTTGGGGACTGGCCTTCAGTCCTGATGGAAAGCTTCTAGCCAGTAGTAGCTTCGATCAAACTATTAAATTATGGCGACTCCAGGATAGAAGGTGCCTCGCTACTTTAACTGGTCATCATGATCGCGTCCCTACGTTAGCCTTTCATCCCAATGGAGAAATCCTGGCCAGTGGTAGTGATGACGGAACAATCAAGCTCTGGCATATTTCCACCTTTAGGTGCTGCGCTACTCTGGTTGGGCACAGAGCCAGAGTTGGATCGGTAGCATTTAGTACGGATGGGAGACTCATCCTCAGTGCGAGTCTTGACCAAACTTTGAAAATTTGGGACTCGAACACCGAAACCTGTTTGCGAACGTTTGAGGGACATCAAAACTGGGTCTTTCATGCCGTCTTCTTTCCTAATGAGCAGGCGATCGCCAGCGCCAGTTCTGATCATTCCATCAAGATTTGGGATACTCAAACAGGTCAATGTTTGAGAACATTAACAGGGCATACTAACTGGGTTTGGATGGTTGCTATTAGCCCGGATGGTAAAAGCCTGATTAGTGCCAGTGAGGATGAAACCATCCGGATCTGGGATACAGCAACTGGAAAATGCTTGAAGGTGCTAAAACCTAAGCGTCCGTATGAAGGAATGCAGATCACTGGAGCCACTGGTTTAACCCTGGCTCAGGAAGCAATGTTAAGAGAACTTGGAGCACTATGAAGCCGCAACCGACACAGTTTCTTGGCGAACCTTGTAGAAAAAACTTTGTGCCTCGCTCCGTGATCAAAACAAGTCGAACAGAAATCACAGACCTGCTGCTGACTGTTCGCAAGTACGTTAAGGTTAACGACGATAAGAACATTTGGCAACAGGCGACTGAGGGAGACAGCATTAAACTGCCTGCAGGCTTACATGGGTATGTGTTCGTTGTTGGGGCGTTGTTTCAATCCGACGATCTCCCTCAAGAAGACGGTACTCCGCTGTACACAGGTGATGGCATGATCTATCGCTTGGGCTTTGAACATCAGCACGCGATTCTCAAAACTCGCATTGCCAAAACACCCTGCTACTATGCTGACATCGGTATGACCGGGGCCAGTGATAATGCAGTCTGGAAGCCTGAGACAACGTTTGCTAAACGGCATTGGTTATGGTCATACTTTGCGGCTTTTCGGAATGGAGGACCGAGCCGCTTCAGTTTGCTGCTGGGTGGTAGGAATCAACTCAATACAGCATTCCTGCGAGTTGGTGATCGCTTAATTGTCACGATCGATGCAGGCCGCCCCTATGAAGTGGATCCAGATTCATTAGAGTTGCTGGCTGCGATCGGTTCTACCGACCAGTGGTTGGGTATCTTACCAATTATTTCTCGCTTGGTTTCTCGATTCACTGGCAGCTATCCATTTGATGTTTACATTAACTCCGCTCATCCTGCCACCGATTTGACAAAATTAGATGGTGCTACAGTGGCAGACTTGGACTACTTCACCACTAATTACTCAACTGGATATAACGGTCTTTACCGCCGCCCCGTAAATTGGGTATTTGACCGAATCAATCAGCTATTTAAAAGAGACTCAAGCGCCAGAGAACAGTTCGGTCGTTTCACTGATTTGATCCACTACCGCATCCCAAATAGAAATAAGACATCAGACGATACAGCAGGATCTGACAATAACGGGTCAGGTAAGTCTGAAGATACTTATTTCAGACGCTGGCGATTAGTACTCGCTAATGGTTTGCAGAAGGGACAACCTGTCATTGTTGAACAATCCCTGCATCAAATCGCGATCACAGAAGATTTTCTCATCTTTGCTGATATTGCGTTCAAGATGGAATTTTCTCAGATCTTCTCACCGTTTTTTGTGGGGTTCCTGAAACTAAAAGCCTTCAAGAAATATTGGTCGTTAGGTGCATGGATTCGAGCAAAATTTCTACGAGATATTCTGCCCTTACCTCAAGGACTGTTGTACATCGTCAGGCGGGAAGATTTAGAGCACTATTCCAGTTTTACATGCACAAATGAGGCAGAGAAGAACCAATTCCCGTTGCCTCTGCCTGCAACACAAGTCACATTACCTGATGAAATTTCCCATTTTGCTGCTGATTACAGTAACCCAGATGGAAAAATTACCCTTCATGTTGGTCATCCGACAGGATGGGATGTGACTCAATGGATTACCAGATACGATCGCTCTACAGCAGGAAGGCCCAGTCTGCGCTCCGATTTAGAAGGAATGCAAGTTGGTACAACAGATCTAGGAGCCTTAGCAAAATATGTCATTGATGGTAACAGCGCTGAAATTGAAAGTATAAAAGTTTTGCGAGAAGTGGAATCAACCTGGTCTCCCTCAATCTATACCCATAGCGAACTATGCCGTGATGATGTAAACAATCAAGAGAAACAAATTAAAAACATCTATTGGATAACCTGGGGATTTACATGGGAATTGATTCCGCAGCAACTTTATCAGACTTATCAATCAAGAGGACATAGAACAATCCCAATTGAGGATCTTCCCGACCAGGACAAGCCTCTGACTTTAGTACGAATTGATACTGAAACAATGACGATCTCCGATTCCTTTCAGTTTCCACCAGGATATTTTGCTTCTTCCCCGCAATTTGTTCCCAGTTCTGAACCCCTGAATGGCAAAGACCCATCAACACATGGGTTTATTGTTTGTACTGTCCTATCTGATAATCCAGATAACGAGAAGCAAGCAAATGATGAATTTTGGGTATTCCATGCTGATAGCTTTGACAAGCCCATTTATCGCTTAAGTGCTGCACCTCACGAGCAGTCACTCAACCTGGCACTAACCCTGCATACAACCTGGATGAAAGAGATCCGCAGTGAAAGCCAGCAGAAACGCTATGCCGATGCAGCCACACGCCAGAATTTACGCAGAGAGTCTGTCAATAAGGACTATCAATCTCGTCTACAAAATGCCAATTTCCCCATTCGTGAGTTATTCAATGACATTGTTTATGATTATTTCGTCGAACAGATTCCAGAAGTCGAGGCGATAAAGCAGTTGCAGAAGGATGATTATCGAATTGACACCTATAAAAAGAAAGCCTCAAATTGAGGCTTGTCGGTACTATTACCCCGGCAACTGTTGTCAATGCAGAGTTAAATACTCCAAAGGCCCTAATTGCTTGGCAACCAATCGTTTTCGGCTGCATTCTATTTGAGTGCCGGAGTAATAACAGCGATAATGATATGGCTATCGAATTCCCCAATCCACAAACAGATCACGGGGATCATACAAACGCAGAAGCGCAACTAACTTCTTCAGGTCGCTCAGTGTACCTACACAAACGCAGCCTGCACTGCCCGGTGAACTACTCCGATTCCAATCCATGTGGAAGCCAAAGTTATCACGATCGTCATACCGCGTCTTAATGATAGGAACCCAAACTGGGCCAATTCCGTTATTTGGATGATAGTGTTCAGTGACGTAATCGTCCTTACCACCCGCAAAATCAATATCTCCAATGGTATAACGTGCTTGAGGAAGAGGCTCAAAGTTTGCGGGGAAACTGAGTGGATCATCAGGAACTCTAAAATTCTGCGCTCCGGGTGCGCCAGAAATGACATCAAGCTTATCGAGTGTTCTTCCCTTGGGATCAACGAATTCTAGCAGCAATTTCTCAAGTCCTGCATAGGTAGTTGTACCAGTGCGAGTTAAACGGCAGTAAACCCGCTCTAACATTGGAGGAGGGGTACGTTTGACAACGTTGGCCAGGGCTGTTGTCAGTGCAGCTTTTGTTTTGGGGCCAAACTTCCCATCTACTTCAAGCTTGTAATCACCCTGGAACCACTCGACAGCTTCTTTAGTCACAGCAGTATACTTACCAGGCTGAATGCCAGTTGCCAAATAACCCAACTTTGCTAATGCACAGTTCAAAATGAAGCAGTCTTCGCCAAAGTTATCCAGCAGCAGAGTACGGTTGATTTTTAGAGGCAACTCAGGTTCTTTCCAGGGAGAATCTGGGAATGCCGTGTCTGGCGAGGGAGCAGTAGTACCCGGAAATCCATCTCGCCGAAATAGTGCTTCTTCTTTATTACGACGGATAACAAGTCCCGGAAGAACTCTGCCATCTCCATAAATCCAGCGATCGAACTCACGTGCTGCTCCTTCATAGTCTTTAGCATTCAACTTCTTCAGAAGTGTTGAACCTTTGAGGCCATCAGTTTCAGTCCCAACGTTATAGGCAAATGAAACTAAGGCATCAAACATCCCTTGGGTCAGAGCAACCTTACACAGATTATTCACTGCGGTTGCTGTTTCATTGACTTCCACCTGTAACCATCGTTCAGCATCGGCTTTGGAAATCACATCTCCCTGCTTCACAGGCCTATTTTCATCAATATGAAAAGTTGAACCGTATCCGATCGTCCATACTCCCACTGGATCTGCGTATGCCTCAATGTTCCCATCAGGAAGCTTTCGGTATAGACCTTCAGATTCCTTTATCAGGGCTAGACAATCTTGACTAGGGTTCCAAACCATAGATTCTCCTTTTACAAGTAGCAGAATTTTGTGACTCTTTCATCAAACTCTACTGTTGCCCGATTTAGTGGCTGAGAACGGTTGACTTTGCTTCCAATACTTGAAGCTGCGAAGAAGCCAACAGTTTTACAATTTCAAACTCAAGTCAAACAAATGGTTGATGAACTTGCAGGAATTTGAGCATGCCCTAATGATTCTGTGAGCAATCCAAATCTACATGGGGAAGACTGAATTCTACATTCTATGAACTCAGTCATTCTCGGTCTCGAACTCAGTTAACAAGGGATTTAGATGAGAAGTATAGAGAGAAATTCAACTCTCTATGCTTCTCATCACAATCTTTATCTTAACCAGGAGATTACCCCATGAAGATATTCCTGCTCCCCGGAGTATTGAGTATTTTGATTATGACTGCAACAACTGCCTCTGCCCTTGCACCTTCAAGTACAAACTCAACTGGCTCCTTAATCAACTCTCCAGACATAATGGCATCTTCATCACCCTCAGCAATGCTGATTAGTGTTGGGCCGGATTGGATGCAGAAGTTGCCGAGGGTTAAAGATACGATTTCCCGTGAGGTTGCAGAGTTTCTCAAAAGCAACTATGCCCGTGGTAATCGTAAAGATGCTTGGGTTGAGGTGCTAGAAGCTCGAGGAACCAGATTGTATATGCGGGCAAAAGTGAGACATCACCATGCTTGGAAGAGGCCCTGGGGTGGTTTTACAACAATGTACGATGTAACCAATACGATCGAAACTACCTTCGATCCGCTCAACCAAAATCAGACCTTAGATGGTTCCCGGATGTGTTTTGATCTGGCTCCCCAAATTGGGGGTGGTAAGGTCTGTGCCTCTGTCCGTGATGTGGTTCGGATTATCGTAGCAGGTCTCTAATTTGTAATTGAAGAGTGGATATGACTTTCAGAAGCCTACTCGATCAGTACATTCAAAGCTTTTGCTTGCTGGAGACCTTCCAGGATTTGCTTTAATTTTTGCTAAGTATCCTCAGTGGTGCATCTACCCTTCCTGATATTCAGAAACATTCTTAGGATTACTTAATGCAGTCTTAAGGAAGCCATTTTGCAAGGCAGGGCAGTCAATTGATAAGCTAAAG
>JBBIQC010000156.1:0-8818 GCA_037442585.1 Oscillatoriales cyanobacterium bin_317 | reverse complement strand
AGGCTCATCGTCGTAGGAACCAATGAGTGCTGCCAGGGTAGGGCACTCACGAAAGGTTGCAAGCACCTGATCGATCGTTTCTTCGGTGAGAGTGACATCAGCATCAATAAAAAATAGGATGGATCCTTGTGCAATTTGGGCTCCCCGGTTTCTAGCCCGGGCAGGCCCCCCTGGAGAAGCGAATTTAAATACCTTAGCACCAATTTGCTTTGCCAAGAGATCTGAATTGTCGGTTCCTCCATCATCCACAACGATGATTTCCAAAACTTTGGAGCTTACAGCACTGAGACTACTTAAGCACTGATGAAAATTGGCACCACCGTTATGAACCGGAACAATGATTGAAAGCGTTAGCGCTTGTACTGGCTCCAAGGATCGATCCTCTGGCTCTAAACTCACACCCTCATGAAAAAAAGAATCCATAATTAACAGGCCTATTTGCCAGGGTTTGACTGTTCTGCTCTAGGGCTAGAACAATGATCTATTAAGCCTTGTTAGGGCTGTTGAATAGGGCAATATTACATTATCTTTTTTGCTGAAGTAAACGATGTTGCTCGGCAGACTGCGGCAAAAAGTAGAGTTTTCTCTCTAGTCATGCAGAAAACCTTTTTAAAACTCATAGCGAGAATGTGGTATTGCTCTAGGCTGTGACTGGCATTTTACGTTCCAGTGAAACGTGGCTGCAGCCTTCATAGGTAGCCGTTTTATCAGCTTTTGGAGCAAACTCAGAGATCATTTCAACTGATATAGATAAGTTAAGGCTCCTGATTGATCATAACGATCGAGTTCCTGCCCAAGCTGATCTAACCGAGGCTTGACTAGCATTTTCTCCTGCTTGTTTAAGCCAGAAAATACAAACCATACGCGCTGGCCACTTTTCAGCTTCCCGGATTGATATTGAAAGTCTTTCCACCGTTGTTCTGAAAACTGATCTGAAATCAGGAAATCGTTATATCCAAAAATATAATCGAATTCGGAATATCCATACTTTTCTGCGTAGTATTTGAACTGGTCGGGTGAACTTCCAGCGTCTACATAAATCATATCACCTGGTCTTTGATGAGTTCTTGTATATTCGACAACAGGTCGCATGGCTCGCTTTACTTGGGGGTGAAAGATTAATCTTCCAGCCTCAACCGATGGGGGTAGGAGAACTATGCAGCCAATTGCAATGCCGATGATTGCAATATATTTGCGATGTTTAATCTGAGATAGAAGATAGGCTATTCCCTCCGAAATAATCAGGATAAAGAATGGTGTTAAGAAGAAGATGAGGCGGGTTCGAAAAGGATATTTATGGAAATAGGTGGCTACTAATGTGGCCAGAACTGGAGAGGTTAGAATCAGTAACTTGATCCTGTTCTGCCTGAAAAAAGCAATGAAACCAATAACAAAGGCAACGATCGCAGCTTCCTCAGAGATACCATGAAATCCCAAAGGATTGGAGAAGAATTGCTTAAAAGACTCTAGAAGCCAGGGAATATCAAAAATGGATTTTGGATATTCAGGACTCCAGGAATTTTGCAAGGCTTGATTCTGCATGGCACCTGCAATTACCCAGAAATAAAGTACACCAAAACTAATTATCCAAATGTAATAGGCAATCCAACGATTGATCAAAATTGCTTTCCACTTACCTTTCGGAGCCGTGATTAGATTGGCAATCTCAACCCCTCCCAGGGTAAAAATAGCCGGATAAGAGAACCACATTGAGATGGTACCAGCAATTCCTAGCAACAAAACCACTGCCTTCCGAAGGATGCGTCCACGCAATGTGACCAAGAGTAAGGAAAGCAGTAAAGCCACCATGACATCACTGGAGTATGGCTTTGCCTCCGTCGCGTAGTAAAACGGATACCACAGGCAAGCAAAAAGAGTCATCGCAATAGGGAAGGCGATCGGGGATACTGCCCACTGCCCTAACTGATAAAAGGCAACTAGAGAAATAATTCCAGCAATCAAGGGAAATAGTCGAAAAGCATATTCATTATTTCCGAATACTTGCAAAGCCAACTTTTCCATCCACAGAAACCCTGGTGGTGCCACTTGATTGTGATCTAAAGGCTGCAACAGTTCCAGGTAAGAGCGATGAGTAATATTCAAGGCAATACTGGCTTCGTCTGCCCACAAAGAGCGGTTACTGATGTATTGCACCAGGCGTATCAGAATGCCGAATAGAAGAATGATCAGTGGCAGGTAGCTAAATAGCTTAAGGGAGCAATGTTGAACCGTCTTTGTTGCTTGAATTTTGTTCTGTACGTTAGTCACTATTTCTTACTCAGCCACCTTGAAACTTATTTCCAGAGATTTAGTAGTGTGGAAAACTCTTTTGCCTCTGAAGTGAAATCAAAAGTAGAGCGGATGGACTACCTTGACAACTCCTGGATAGAGTAGGTTTTACCATACTTAATCATTCTTTTAAAGGAAAGAATCAGTCACTTAACCTGCTGCCTCGGTGAAAGCCCTTTCTTGCCTGGAATGTGAAGCAGCCAAAAGAAATTTTTCCTGTCGCAGATCCAAGCTGAAGAACCTGGCGTATTTCCTGGTGGATGACCTGCAAGCGTAGTGATTTTGAGAGCAAGGAGATTGCATCAGGGTTTGGCTCTGGAACTGCTTGCTCACAGGATTCTTTGTCTTTTTCTGCTGATAATTGAGAGGAATTATTTTTATGGAACGCGAGTCTCTGAATTTGGATCCCCTGTCGTCCCGTTGCTTTGTCAAGTTTTCTAAGTCGCGTCGTAGTTAGCCCTGGCTCTGGAAACGGCTGCGGCGATCGCCTATACCCAGGAAGTGGCCAGACTGAAAACCCCGGCTCTAATCACAGCGGGAGCCAGCATTGGCAGCACCGAATCTGCCCACGCAACAGCCATTCGAGCCGCTTTCAAATCCCTGGGCATGAACCTGAATGTGGTTCCTTCTGCCTTTGTCAGTGCCCAAAATCGCAGTTCCTGGATCCTGACTGTTTAGTACTATGCTCCCTTCGCCCCCTTTACCTGCCACTCCCCATCCGGTCTCCATTACATCTCTCAGCCCAAATCATCTACCTTTGGTGGGAAACTATGGAAATGCCGTTGCGGTGTGGTTAAATGGACAACGATATTCACCTCTGGTAGGAACAAAGTGCAACACTGCCTCAACAGCTTGCTTGACGGCTGCTTCGGGTGAAAGGAAAACCAGAGGCCCACGGAGGCAAAGCGTTTGCCAGATGGCATCTCAGCCCGTTTCCGATGACTCCTCACTGATCAAGAGGATTACTCAACAGGATGATACGGCTCTGGCAGAGTTGTACGATCGCTATGCCCGTGTGCTGTATGCGGTGGCCTTCAAAAGCTTAGGGTCTAAAGAAGAGGCAGAAGAGGTAGTGCTGGATGTGTTTTCTCAGGTCTGGCGCATTGCTGAACGCTATGACAGCCGTAAAGCGCGAGTTGATACCTGGTTATTCATGTTGACGCGCAGCCGGGTGCTCGATCGCTTAAGAGCCATGCAACGAGCGAACAAAATGCCGACGGTTTCAGTAGAAGCCACCCAGATCCAACTGCCCCCCTCCAGCGTAGATCCGGTTGAGGAGGTGTTAATTTCTGAACGCCGCACTCAAGTCCTGGCCGCCCTGAAAACCTTGCCGGTCGAACAACGCCTGGTGATTGAACTGGCTTATTACAGAGGCATGTCTCAGAGCGAAATTGCGGCTCAGACGGGATTATCCCTGGGCACGGTGAAAACCCGTGTCCGTTTGGGGCTGAATAAGTTACGAATTGCTTTAGGAGCCTGGAATGGATAATGCTAGGGTGTAACTAAAGTTTTGACGATCAACCCTTTAACCCACTCTCTGTGATTTTGTGATGAGTACTGAGCACCGCTGTTTTTGTGACCTCGCTCCGCTTTACGCGCTGAATGTGTTAAGTGACAGCGATCGGGCATGGGTAGAAGCACAAATTGCAGAGTGTCCTGATTTAGCCCTGGAATTAGCAGAATTTGAAGCTGCAGTCGCTGCCCTTGCTTATGCGATACCCCCTGTCCCCATTGCTCCAGATCTGAAAGATCGGCTGTTTCAACGCATTGGTCGAGCAACTCCCGCTGCTCAACCCGCTGCAGAATCCACGTCGGCTTTCCCCGGTGTAGTTGCTCGCTTACTGGAACGAGGAGCAACCGCTCTGATAAATCGGGATGCCACTCCCTTGCAAAGTGTGACATGGGAACCCTATGTCGTTCCCGGAATTCGCATTGCCCGACTGTATACCGACCTCACAAATCGTATGGTGACGGGTTTATTGCAGGCCGAAGCAGGAGCTAGATATCCGCTTCACAATCATGGGGATGTAGAAGAAATCTTTATGCTGCAGGGAGACTTGATTGTCGGCGGTAAGGTCTACGGTAGTGGGGACTATATTCGCACCGTTCCGGGAATGAGTCATGCCCCTGAAACCCCGCACGGCTGCATGTTCTTCTTTCGCGCTTCGATCGATAACCAATTCTTAGAAGAAATTCCGGCCAGGTGAAGAGTGGTGGGTAATGGGGGGATGAGAGGATGGGAGGGTGGAGGTCAAGAGTGGATCAGTGGATGAGTAGATGGATTGTTCCAAACTTAAACCTTGTCCAAGTCCAGAATCGTAGTTTCTCTTATAGGAAAACTCCAGTTCTCTAGCTGGACTTGGTTTAAAACTCAAAACTTGAAACTCTTAACTCTTAAATTTTCCTACTGCCCACCCGATAAAGCGTTCGGTGTAGTACAGGGCAAGCTGGTTGCTGACTCCGTTGAAGATGGCATCAAAGGCGTGTTCGGCCCAAGGGATTTCCAAATAAACAGTTGGGTTGTTGGATTTTTGCAGGCGATCGAATAGGTGCTGACCGAAAACGGCTTTAATAATGTGATCGCGTTGGCCGTAAATCAACAGGGTGGGGACAAAGGACGATCGCTCCGCATAGACTGGAGAAGCCTGTCGATACTGCGTTAATAAAGTGCTGGGTGGGCCTCCCATGAATGCTTCTAGTAAGGCTCGGACATTGATCGGGTCGGGGTGGGGTAAGTCCTGATAGCCTTTGATTAAATCAGTTGGCCCGTAGTAACTGACGACGGCCCGAATGGGAACTGCTTGCGGTTGATAGGCGGCCAGCAGTGCCAGATGTGCTCCCGCCGATCGCCCCATCATCACCAGCCGATCCACATCCACTTCATACTCTGCAGCATGGGTCTGGATAAAGTTCAGGGCGGCCTGCACATCTGCCAGTTGTGCCGGAAAGTGATACTGAGGTGCAAAGCGGTAGCTAACCGCGATTACGGTATAGCCCCGTGCGGCCATGTAGCAGTTGAAATCTGCATAGTCCCGTCGATTGCCCCCCTGCCAGCCACCTCCATGAATGATCACCAACGCTGGATGTTTGCCTACCATTAGCGGACGATACACATCCAGTTTCAAAGCAACGCCATCCGGTGCGGCAAACTGAATATCAGGGGTAAACCGAATGGACAGAGGCGATCGGGGAATTCCCAGAAAACAGTCTCGCAGGGCAAAGGGTTTAGCCCGCATCTGAGCTTGCCGCTCTTGAGGAATGTGAGTTAGATAATCTTTCTCTAACCCCTGCTCCATTGCCGCCACAAATTGTTGATTCGTCGATGGCACCTGCAGCAACGGCAAACTGCTCAGTACCAATCCCACCACACTGCACATTACTGCAACTCGGCCTGACCAACTCGATCGCCCCCACCCCAGCGCCAGCACCACGACCATCCCATTGACCCCAATCAACCAGGGACTGACCTCTGGTGCCCCCACCGACAACCGGAACAGCACCATATTGAATCCGGGCACCACAATCCACAGACTCAGAAACAACCCAACCAGAGCAATCAGCAGTAATCCACCCATCTACCCCTCCACCCACCTACTCATCCACCCACTCATCATCCCACCCCTCCACCCACTCACCCCATCACTCCCTACAAGTGCTAGCCTGAGAACGCTCCCCTCTGGCCCACCTTTTCAGCGATCGCAATGGCTCAAAAGACAGAAATCAGTTTGTTTCAACGTCTACTCCAGGCTCCCAAAGACTTGTCAGCGGGGGTGACTTATCCCCTAGAAGCGCTGTTGCTGCTGTTGCGATCGCCGCGTCTCTTGAGCCTGGTGATCATGCCGATCGGGGTGAATACCGTTCTGGGGGTACTGCTTTATCTGGGAGTGCTGGTTCCGGGGTGGCAGTTCATCTCGCAGTTAAGTACCGGCCTACCTGCTGGAACTGCGGCCTGGGTTGCCACGTTACCTCCCTGGTTAAGTCAGGTTTTAGGCTGGATACCAGCCGGAGTGGGTTTTCTGGATGATATTTTGCAGGCAATATTGGCAATCGCCTTATTCATGATTCTGGGGTTATTGCTGGTGCAATTTGGCGCGATCGTGGGAGCACCCTGGTACGGCAATCTGGCGGAACAGGTAGAACGTCACCGCATGGGCCAGTTGCCCACCAGCACCATGAGTTTGGGCCGTGCTCTGAAGGATGTCTGGCGAGCGATCGCCTTTCAGGGGAAAAAGCTGTTGCTGCTGGCGATCGCGGCCCCTCTCCTATTATTGTTTAGCGTTTTGCCCCTGGGCGGATTGGTGGCCAGTACGGGATGGCTGGTGCTGGCGATCGTGCTTGTCCTGCTGGACTTTATCGATCCACCCCTGGAGCGGCGCAGGTTCAGCTTCCGCACCAAGCTTGGCGTAGTGGGGAAAACGTTTCCAGCCAGTGCCACCTTTGGGTTTGTGTGCCTCTGGCTGATCAGCATTCCGTTCCTCAATTTGCTGACTGTTCCTCTCTGTGTCGTCGCTGGCACCCTGTTTTGCTGCGATTATGCGTTAGCTGGATTAACCAGGGACTGAATAGCGCTCAATTTAGTTTATGGGGGAGAAACACCATAGGCCATGTGTCATTTGGCATTCATGAGCAACTGTTACAAATAACAACGGATAAAGGACGAAGGACATACAGTAGAATGTCTGGGTTATTGGCATCGTAGCGGCAGGAAAACGCATGGACTGGACTCAGCTAAATAGTGCGTTTACCCTTTTCCTCAGCTTGCTGGTCGAGGCTGTGCCTTTTCTGCTGCTGGGGGTTTTGTTTTCCGGCTTATTGCAATTTTTTGTTGATGAGCGCAAACTGGTGCGACTGATGCCCCGGAATGCGTTCTTAGGAGCCTTAGCTGGCAGTTGCATGGGGTTTCTTTTTCCGGTGTGTGAGTGTGGCAATGTACCTGTGGCCCGACGGCTGATTATGCAGGGAGTCCCCTCCTCGGTAGCGATCGGATTTCTGTTAGCTGCTCCTACTATTAACCCGATCGTCTTTTGGGCCACCTGGACGGCGTTTCGTGATCAACCGGAGATGGTGTTCCTGCGGATTGGCTGTTCCCTGATCATTGCCACGACGATCGGTTGGGTATTCAGCGCTCAAAAGGATTTGCGGCCTTTTCTGCAACCTGCTGTTGCCAAAGCGATGCCCAGCAAGAAAGGTACAAGGAATGGCGGACAAGCCAGCCAAGCAACCTCTGGCCCTCCTGCTTTATTGCAATCGGGGACTTACTTCTTAGGTCAATCCGACCAGCGAGTCGATCCAATGGACTTTCAGGCGGCGGCGATCGCAGCGGCAGGAAAACCCACAGGCTATAAGCTGAATCTGATGCTGGAAGGGATGGTGCAGGAGTTTCGCGAACTGGGAGGCGTGCTGGTGTTTGGCAGTGCGATCGCGGCCATGCTGCAAGTGTTCGTTCCCCGTGAGGCAATTCTGGCTCTGGGACAGGGGCCTATCAGTTCAATTCTGGCCATGATGTTGCTGGCCGCCGTGGTTTCCATTTGTTCTACGGTCGATTCCTTCTTTGCCCTGGCCTTTTCGTCCACCTTTACCACCGGATCACTTCTGTCGTTCCTGGTCTTTGGGCCAATGATCGATCTGAAAGGTATTGGCTTGCTGCTCTCCATCTTTAAGCCCAGGGCGGTCTTTTACTTAATTGCACTGGCCGCCCAGATGACCTTTCTGTTTGCTTTTGTCGTGAACCTGTATTTCTCATGATGGCTCGTCCTGCTCACTCCCTGATGCCCTGGTTAGATGTCCTGGCGATCGCGGCCTGGGGGTTACTCCTGCTGAAATACTGGTTGACGGGAAAGCTGTATCTGCTAATTCACCCCAATTACACCTGGCTTACCGTCGTTACAGGCATTGCCCTGTTGCTGCTGGCGCTCTGGCGAGCGATCGGCATCCTCAAGCAACCTGACAATTTCGTTAGCCAAGCCTCCAGTCACCTGGCCCTATTACCCAGGGGGTGGGGCAGTACCTTGCTCCTGGCGATGGCGATTCTCGGTTTGCTGATCACGCCCAGAGCTTTCGCCAGTCAAACGGCCATTCAGCGAGGAGTTGCCGACGCGCCCACCTTAACACGAGTCAAACCCCAGGCATTTCGCGGATCGGCTAATTCAGAGGACAAGTCGATCATTGATTGGGTGCGGACTCTCACCGTCTATCCCGAACCAGACGCTTATACGGGACAGAAAGCCAAAGTCCAGGGCTTTGTGATCCATCCGACAAATATGCCTGATCAGTACCTATTAATCTCCCGGTTTGTGATTACCTGCTGTGCGGCAGATGTTTATCCGGTGAGTTTGCCTGTCAAGCTATCGCAAAACCGAAATGCTTATAAGCCCGACACCTGGCTGGAAGTTGAGGGCCAAATGATCACCGAAACCCTGGCTGGGAAGCGTCAGCTCGCGATCGCCGCTACCTCCATCCAACCCATCCCCGAACCCAAAAACCCCTACGATTACTAACTAAACCTTGTCCAAGTCCAGAACTGTAGTTT
>JBBIQC010000155.1:0-8882 GCA_037442585.1 Oscillatoriales cyanobacterium bin_317 | reverse complement strand
AATGGTAATTTTCGATACTTTGAACCTCCTGGATGTTGACCGTAAATGGTCTGGTTCCAATTTTAATAGGAAGTCAAACACTTATGAAGTGACGATGGGAGGCATTTGAAACTAAGGAGCGGCACCAGAAGTGCCTGAGAACTAATACCACAAGTTAGGAATGATACTAATCAAAATCATAGTTAGCCAGGTGTGATTTTGGTCACTTACAAAAATTGCTTTGCCGAATTTTTACTTTATTGGTTTACTGCAGAACGGATTTTTTCAGCCCCTATGTGCTGTTCCACAAGCAGCAAGCCACTTCCAGATAATTTCTGACTACTTCATTGGGAAAACACATTGAAACTCTAGTTGGGCTGACTGCCTGACAAATCTTTCGTTGAGTACCTTGATTGAGATGATGGCGCTTCTTGGCCGGAAACTTTGACCTGGGCTTTTTGACTACTCTGGGATTGACTCTGGCTGGACGGGGTGGAAGTTGAGCATCAAGAATTTCGCGCATCAACCAGCTCCAAAAAAGGAAACTCATCGGTCGATGCGCTTTGAAATTTAGCCGCTGCTCGCCGGAGCATGTGCAAGGTTCCTGTGAAGCTCAACCGCCAGGGAGAAATTCCTTCAAGGTGTGCGGCTTACACCGTGAGTGAACGGATTGCCCAATGACCCAGCAATACCCCATAAATCTCTTGCACCACCTCTCGGGGTTTGAGTGAACGAATGGGCACTGTACGTCCCAGTAAATGCGTTTTGACTTCATCAATGGTGGTTTCGACCTCCCAACGTTGATGATATTGCTGAGCTAATAACAAGGCTGGAAAGGCTTGAGGGTCGAGCAAACTGGTAATCAATCGGTAACTGTGGGGTGGCTCTGATGAGACGCTTGTTGCAATGGTGTCCTCAATGACTCGCACTGGAATTTGAGTGGCTCCCTTTTTCTACTCTTAACTCTCAACTCTTAACTCTCAACTCTTAACTCTCAACTCTTAACTCCCAACTGTCTCTTCACCATCTGCATCTGATCGACCCACCTCAACAGGTCTGGCTCGCTGATGCGACGGTGGCGAGAAGCCGTTTTGAGCAGGGCAGAGAGGACTTCAGAAGAATGCCCCGTTTGACGTTCCCAGGCTGCGATCAGGGTGTCGGGAGGCAGGGGAAGGGTGCCCAATCCCAAAGCCTGTTGTATCTCAAGTTGTTCGGCTTTACCCAGCGTTTCTAACACGAAGTCACTACAGCCAGCTTTATGCAACACTCCAGCCAGGGCTTGAATATAAGCTTCACTATTGTCCTGGACTGGATGAGGGACAACGTCAGGGGGTCCCAAACGGCGATTTTGCCCCCACAGGAGGACAAGCAGCACCACCAACGTCTGAAGAGCCAGTAAGGAGAGGGGTGTGTTCAGCAAGTAGGTGAACAGCGATCGCTCAGCCCCCGCGATCGGATTACCTGCCTCATCTTTAATGGGCGGATCTTGATAGCCATGCATATATTCGTCGATCCAGATGGGATGACCGGGTTGGGTCACCAGTTCTGTCAGAAATCGATAGTTGGCCGCAAAATCCTGATAGGCGTTGGCCGCCAGATAGGGGGTTGAAGCATAGATAACGGTTCCTTTGCCCAGCGATTCAGTCCAGACGACGGCTCCAAAGGTATCTTGCAGCTTGGGTTGTAAGGAGGATTGCCCTGCGATCGTAGCCCGACGGCTGGTTTGAATGCGAACTTTTCCGGTTAGACTGTCCAGATCAGACGTAAACAGAGCGGGAGTGGCAGGCGGATTCACGCCCAACAAAATTAAGGTGTTTCCGGCTTTGACCCACTCAGGCTCGGGGGACAGTGGTTCTAAACCATTACTAATGCGTACCAGAGTGAGGGCACCGGAAAGGAGAGAAGTTTCAGGAGTGGCATAACGCTGAGCTACAGGGCCGGATGGGTTGAGTAGAGCCTCTAGGGGTTGTTGCCAGCGGTTTACGGGTGTACCCCGCTGTTCCATCAAGGCGTACCAGGCCCCATAGCCATCGGGAGCGAGACTGTAAGTGGAGCCTCGCTGACGCAGGTTGCCGCTGCTGGGAGCCAAAAACAGGGTGAGCAGAATTAGGGCGGCCAGGGCGATCGCCAGAAAAGCCGTTTGTCTCCGGGTCAGTTGCATCATCCAGGGTCGATCTCCTGGTAGGCCCGCTCACACTCCTGGAAGATCTGTTGAGAAATCTCGCGCTCGCCAAAGCACAGCCGTTCGTGAGTCTGGAACAGGACCTGGTAGGGACGAGCGTTGGGCAACGTTTGCAAAAGCTGCCAGTACTCTCCATCCGTGCGGCTAAATTGGGCCGGAATCAGTCTTTGGTCATCCAGTTTCTGGAGGGTGGCGAGATACAAAGCTCTACAGGCTTCCCGGTAATTGCCCTGCTGTGCAAAGGTGCGCGATCGCCCTAACCATTGACTCACGCTCAAAGATTCCACCGCGATCGATGGCTCGGAAGGGTTTGGCGGGCTGGATCGACTGAACCAGTAAGGGGCAATGTAAGGACGCAATAAGATAGACAGTTGCCAACCTATCCACACCGTCAATAAGGCCACCATGATCCAGAAGGCTGACCTGAAGAACCACTCTGGCAATGACCAACCAGAGTTGGGGACGCGGTTGGAGGTGGGCAACAGGCGATCGAGCCATTCGGCAATTCGCATTTGCAGTAGTTGGATCTGCCAATCGATGCTGTTAGTTTCAAAGGTGCCGGACATGGGGATGGGGGAGTTTTGTTCCTTCGCTTCTGCCAGATTATAGAAAAATTACTGTCAGAAAAAGAAACCCCTGTAGAATGAATCCGTCGAATCTCAGCAAATCTCAGGCAGAATGGGAGGCGAGGAGAAGACCAATAGAACAACCCAGACTATTGGACAGACGTATCGGTGAGATTGGACGATCGGTGACCTTTAACGATGTATTAGCCTTAATCAAAACCCTGGCAGACTTAATCGTATATGTCTGGATGTTTTCCCTGACGATCGCGCTGTTGCTGGGCAAAAGCCTTAATCATCTTGGATACACCTTTCGGACGCTACCAGGGCTATGGAGTCCCCCCGTTTTAGAACCCATTCATCAATCCTCCCGGTTTCCGATCGAGCAGGCAGAAACCTTTCTTTTATTAGGAGGATTACTTCTGATGCGAGGCACCCGCGACTTTGTAGTTGTGACCCTAATTGCTCTGCTGGTGGACTGCCTGAACGGTCTATTCCTGATTCGGTTGCATAGAAACTTGAGAAGCAACAATATTTTATTTACCTACCTGGGTTTTCTTCTGTTTCGGGGCTACTTTGAAGTCGGAATTATTGCATTCCTGATGACAATTCTGGTGGGTTGCCTCTGCAGTAAGATGCTTTGGGGAATGGTGCCACTGGCTGGAGATACAGTGTGGAAAGGCCATCTAGCCAGCTTTGTCGGTGGTGCCGTAACCGCTCGCTTTTTGGATGCGATCGCATCCCTGCTACCAGTCAGTAAATTGTGGTGAGGAGGCTGAAGGGAGCTACACCCACCCGTGCCAAGGAACCCCTTTACACGACAAAACTCGAGGCTTGTCCCTGCGACGCTTGCCAGCTCCGGGCATCGAAATACAGGTCTTCCAGAGAGATGCTGTACAGGGCTTCTTTTAATTTCTGGTGAAGGCGGTTCCACAGAGTAAACGTCACCCAATCTTCGGCCTGGGAATCATCTGGAGTGTGATGGGGTAGGGGATCAATGCTTTCTCCCACGGCCTCCAAAATTTTACCTAAAGAAATCTGGGCTGGGGGACGAGCTAACTGATAACCGCCCTGAGCACCGCGCACAGAACGTACTAACCCTGCTCGACGCATTTCAATTAACAATTTTTCTAAATAGGGAGCCGGAAGATCCTGCCGCTGGGCAATCGCTTTCACCGAAGCAGGCCCATAACCCGGTTGCAGGCTTAAGTCCAGCAGTGCTTTCACGCTGTAATGCCCACGAGTAGTTAGTTTCATGCCATGTATGAAGTGTTACCAGGCTAATCTACGCTCTGCTTTGAGTGAAGCAAAGTAACAAAGATAAACGTTTTAGAACGGTTTGAGAACTTTTGCTAAGTTTAGTTGCACTTAAGGAACCAATATTAAATACTTATACACAAGCTAAGCCAAGGCCAGCCAGAAAACTCGAAGTTTCCCTAAGAGAAGCTGCAGTTCTGGACTTGGACAAGATTTAAATTCAGTCTACATCACAGCATTCCAGTACTCCCTATGTTGCAACTGTTTCCTCTGGCTCCGCGCTATCGTCTGGATGATGAGCAGCCCTGGTTGGAAGGAATTGATCCCAGTCGTCACTACTGGATTAGGGTCAACGGTCATGCAGACCTGATCGTTGCTATTCCAGGATTGGCCTTTTCCACAATGGACGCATTCCGGGAAACGATTCTGGCCTTTCGCAGTTTGCAGCCTGGGAAGACGATGGCGCTGAGTAGAGCCGCCAGTGCTTGCACCATTCACTGCATCAGTCAGAACTGTTATGCGATCGCGACCGAGATCGCTGGAGCGCCCATCTGGCATCTGTTTGATCAAGAAACTCTGGAAAGCCTGTTGATGACGGGTCATCCAGACTGGAAGTGCTCTCCCAAAGATGTTGATCTGGGTCGCCGCATGTTAGCCCGTTCCTGGAACCTGAAAGTTGCAGCTTAGAAGATAGATTATCGCCGCAGGTGGATGAGTTCTTGGAGAGAAGCCAGGAGGTTTACTTTTGTAATAAAAATCTCTTGAGTGGGACTGAGGATAAATAACCAGGAAACATTCACTGAAAACCAGGGAGTATGCACCTTGCCACCGATCAAAAACTCGGTACAGCCGTTGTCCAGTAAAGTAGATACTCCATGCTGGGGTTCCAGAATAAAGCCCTTTGCTTCCTGCTCTAGATAGGCCGCGATCGCCGCTGGCCCAATCACATCTGATTCAAAGGGAGGTTGTAGCGCACCATCCCTGGCAAAGAGTTGACTGGTGGCCTGGAAGTCCCCATTATTGAGCGTCTCAAAATACCGGAGAATGACAGGATTGTCGATACCTGCGATCGCTCCGTGGGCTTCAAGCTGGGCTGGGCTGACCGATTCAGGGGAAGCATTCATAGTGTTCACACCGATACACCTTTCAAACATAAAGGGGAAGTAAGATTGCAGCCTACTTCCCCGGTTTGATTCTGAACTGAGAGGTTGGAGGAAAACCCGATTCTAGAAAACGTACCCGCAGGATGAGGACTTACGCAGACAAGGGATCAACACCCAGATCCACGACCAGTTTCCGCAGAGCGGTGATCTGCTGACCTTTATCCAGAGCCTTCAAGTCAATCAGAACTTTTTGAGCTTCGGGAGATGAAACATAGTCAGACGGCATGGGAATCACAATCCCTGCTCGCATCCATTCCGCCAGTTGATACCAGAAAGCCAGCTTGGTATTCGCACTGAGGACACCATAGGAGCGAGTTTCAGGAGTGCTGCGGTTGTTGATCAGATCCCGCATGAACGCCAGTTGCTCATTGAATGACATTTGCTTCACCTGGGTCATTAACCCTTCTGCAAGCTGCAAACGTGCAGCACCCGGAGCAGCAGCCGTAACATCACTGCCCATAGATGTGTAAACATACCAAAGTAGAGCAAGCTGATCATCAACACTCAGACGTTTGATCTTAGAAACCACAGCAGGAACTTCATTGGCTCTGTCTACGGCTGCCAGATAAGGATTCGCAAAAACAGACTGATTCGATTCTGTTGTGAAGGACATAGGCTCTCCTGAGTATTGAGACTGTTCTGTGTTCACTCGTTGACTAAAGGGGATGCCCAATCGCCTGATGGCACACATCGAAGCAACCAACAGTTACGTTATAGCAAGATTTATTTACAAACTGCAATCTAACTTCATAAATGATCCACCTAAATAAAGCCTTGGATCCTGGAATCATGGCTGACGACTACACCACCCGAATTAAACAAAAGGCTTTGGAGCTTGGGTTTCACAAGGTTGGGATGGCAGCCGTGGGCGCGCATGGCGATCGGGCTGAGGCCAATCTCCAAACCTGGCTTTCCCAGGGCTACCACGCAGATATGCAATGGATGAAAAACCCGGCACGGCAGAACATTCGCCGGATCATGCCAGAGGTGCAGTCCGTAATTTGTGTGGCTCTCAATTACTACGCTCCTGTTGCACGACCAGGCGGCCAGCACTATGCCAAAATCTCCCGCTATGGTTGGGGACGGGACTATCACAAGGTGTTGACCAAGAAGCTGAAAGCCCTGGCGAACTGGCTGAAAGAGCAAGGAGAAGACATCCAGGTGCGCTACTACGCCGACACTGGACCGATTCAGGATAAGGTCTGGGCACAGCGGGCCGGACTGGGGTGGATTGCTAAAAATGGGAACTTAATTACCCGTGAGTACGGCTCCTGGGTGTTTTTGGGAGAAGTGTTAACCAATCTGGTGTTAACGCCCGATCGCCCCCATACTGCCCACTGTGGCACCTGTACCCGTTGTCTGGAAGCCTGTCCTACGCATGCGTTTCCCCAGCCCCATGTCGTGGATGCCAACCGTTGCATTGCCTATCACACGATTGAAAATCGAGATGCTGTGTTGCCACCAGAGATTGCGTCCCATCTTCAAGGTTGGGTAGCGGGCTGTGATATTTGCCAGGATGTCTGTCCCTGGAACCAACGATTTGCTCAACCCACTACCGAGGCTGACTTTTACCCACGTGCCTGGAATGTTGCCCCAACATTGAAAGAACTGGCTTCGTTAACGGATGAAGAGTATGAGCGGCGTTTTACAGGGTCTGCTCTGCGACGGATCAAACCCGCCATGCTGCGTCGTAATGCTCGTTATGGATTAGCGCATTTGCACAGGAATGAGAGTGAATAGTTAAAAATATCTGAGTTTATTGAGAAAATCTTGGAAAATTGTTACATTGCTTAATAAGCGATGTAACATATCAGTTCAATGCCAGTTGGAAAACCCAGAGTTTCTTCCTCAAAAGAACTGGAACTCTAAAACTGCTTCAGGTTTATTCGCCGCTCTCTTACGGTGTTCTGGATTGTATGTCTCTCCAACCCTGTTCCCCCACTCAGATTAGATCATCTTCACTTCAGCGGCTGCAGTCCGAAAATTTTGAGTTGCGGCAATATCTGGAAGCCCAACGCAAGGTGATTGCGTCTCTAGAACGCCGTGTAGGGCGATCGCTGGAATCCCTGGGCGTATATGTTCAATCGATCACATCTGCACCAGACACAGGCTCTCAATGGCAGTCCTCCATCAGTTCCATTCAAAGTGAAGTCGATTCCCTGTGCGACCTGCTCTCCGATGCCATGCTGCTCCAGAAGCTGGAAGCGGGTAAGGTACAACCGAAACTGGAACCGTTGGAATTAGAACCGTTACTCAATTGCGTCAGCCGCCACCTGTTGGAACCCAGAAGTCAGGATCCGGTGCGCCTGATTTGTGAATTTGGTGCCTCCATGCCCATGATTTGGGCCGATCAAGAACTCACAGAAGCCGTATTGACTGATTTATTAGCCAGAGGCTTACGCTACTCAGATCCCACTTCAGCCGTTGTGCTGGGAGTCTCTGCCGTAGACAACTGGGTTCACTTGTATGTGACGGCTCAACGGTTTGCCCCCATCGGCAACCGCGATTTTGCCACCGAAATTGTCCTATGCTGCCGCCGCATCGAAGTACAAAAGGGCAAAGTCACCTGCCATCAACGCCCAGACGGGTTACAAACGGTGACGATCGCCCTGCAAGCAGTTTAAGCAGGCACAATTGGATCGAATTTTGTAGGATGTGTTAGGCGTTAGCCGTAACGCATCAAAGTTTGGGTGTGATCCGTTACGCTGTGCAGAGCCATCCCCCGCTACCCACCCAATCCCTGATCCATGCTCCCCAATCTCCCACCTTAAAAAACTCCGTAAAAAATCTTGTCCTTCTCATTTATTCGCTAGGGTATCCAGAAATACTGTGGGTATCCTATGGGGAATCTATGCATTAGGATCGAGACATTCTTAATAGCCGGAATTCTTCTGCGGCAATAAGTCAGGTCTGTTAAGTGCAGTTTCTAGTACAGCTTAGTCTCTGGCTTTTCAGTACTATGGCTGGTCAAGTTGTGAAGGAGAAATGGGGATCCCTCTATGCAAACGCAACCGATGCAAACTCAAGATGTCAATCTTCAAAATGCCAACGTCAGGGTTGAAGACGATCGCACAGGCTTAAGTGTCGAGGTGTTGAAGCGGGCATTCCTGGATAACCTCTTCTACATTCAGGGGAAATTTCCCGCGATCGCGACCCGCAATGACTACTACATGGCCCTGGCCTACACGGTGCGCGATCGCCTGTTTCGGCGCTGGATTAATACCGCAGAAGTCTATACCACTCAGGGATCTCGAACCGTCTGTTACTTCTCCGCTGAATTTCTCATGGGGCCACACCTGGGGAATAACCTGATTAACCTGGGAATTTTCGACCAGGTGAAACAGGCCATGCAGGAATTGGGCCTGGATCTGGATGAATTAATGGAACAGGAAGAAGAACCGGGTCTGGGTAACGGCGGCTTAGGGCGGTTGGCCGCCTGCTATCTGGATTCGATGGCGACCCTGGAAATTGCGTCGATCGGCTATGGAATCCGCTACGAATTTGGCATTTTTGACCAGGACATTCGGGATGGCTGGCAGGTCGAAAGTACGGATAAGTGGTTGAGTTATGGCAATCCCTGGGAAATCAGCCGTCCAGAATGGGAAGTCCAAGTCAAATTTGGCGGCTACACGGAAGCCTTTACCAATGAGCGGGGCGAATACCGGGTACGCTGGGTGCCTGACAAAGTAGTGCGCGGAATACCTCTCCTGGTACAGCTTATCGGCTGGTATTTTGCAT
>JBBIQC010000154.1:0-8930 GCA_037442585.1 Oscillatoriales cyanobacterium bin_317 | reverse complement strand
AGACAGCAACAGCAACAGGAGAGGGAGGTACGATTCCTTCTTCCTGGCAATACTCCAGATATCCCGCAATCGCTTCCTGAGCATTGGCGATCGCTTCCTCGTAGGTTCTTCCATGAGTGGAAGGTTGCATTGCAATGTCAGCAAATTCTGGAATTGTCACTAAATAAAGCTGGTCTTCCTCTGACCATTGAATGACCAAACTGTAGTGATAATTCATTCGTCTGATTCCTCCTCAATGGTTGCCAACTCTTGAATCGCCTTCTGAAGTAGCTTCTCTAAATATAACGGAACATCTTCCCCATCCTTAAATGCGATCGTAATCAACAATCGCAATTTTGGGTGCTTCCAGTTTTGATGGCTACCCTTACCGCGTTTTTGCTCAAAACCCAACTTTATAATCTCGGCTTTGTAAATCCCCGATCGCTGTTTGTTTGGAACTGGTGATCAAGCTTGAGAGGAAGGGCGATCGCTTAAAATTAGGGTGGTTGCCAGCGGGATTACCCCATGACTCAATCCAACGATCTCCCGTCCCGTATGAACCGCGCTGAAGACAACATCATTGATCTTCGACTTGCTGCCAGTGCCTTACCGAGAAAACAACATTTTGATAGACCTCGACGTTTCCCTTTTCCCCCATACTGGAAAAGAACAGCCGCTATCTTCAGGGAGGAAAAGCCGTGCTATCCAAAGGATTTGAAGTTGAGATCTATACCTGTACCCCTGAGGGCGATGTTGTTGGACTGTCCGAGAAAATTGTGGCGGCATTAGATGGGTTTGTACGCGAACCCGATAGCCGCAATGTGGAATACACAACGCCCCCCTGCTATCGGTATGAACGATTATTGTGCGATCTGCTACAGCCTCGCTATCGTCTGCGCCAGTACTTGCAAGAATTGGGTGACTATACGCTCAGTCCCGGCAGCACGATCGCCCTGGGAGATGCCCATCAGTTTTACCGTTCCGATCCCGGCAATCCTTACCACACCTATATTGAGCAAACCTACGGCACCAAGGTTGTCACGGCGAGCATTCACATTAACGTGGGTATCAGCAACCCGGAGGTATTAATCCAAGCCTGCCGTCTGGTGCGGGTGGAAGCTCCGTTATATCTGGCGATGAGTGCCGCTTCCCCATTTTTAGCGGAACAGGTGACGGGATCCCATTCCACCCGCTGGCATATGTTCCCCAAAACGCCTCAGTATGTTCCCCTGTTTGACAGTCACGCCCACTTTATTCGCTGGACAGAGGAACAATTGGCGTTAGGCACAATGCAAAATGTTCGTCATCTGTGGTCGTCGGTGCGGCCCAACGGCGATCGTCGTCCCTATAGTCTGAACCGTTTGGAACTGCGAATCTGCGATTTAGTAGTCGATCCGGTAGCCCTGTTGGCCATTACCGCGTTGCTAGAGGCCCGCCTCTTGCAAATGATGGCGCTGCCATCCCTAGATCCGTTGACCCTGAGTGAATTGTCCAGTGAAGAACTGGTGGCCCTGACGGATGCCAACGAAACCGCTGCAGCAAAACAAAGCCTGGATGCGGAATTACGCCACTGGAAAGATGGCAGTCCAATCTTAGCCAGAGACTGGATTGAACAGATTTATCAGGAAGTCTGGCCGATCGCCAAGCAACAGGGCTTTAGCTGCTTCTTACCTCCTGTGAAGAAAATATTGCGGGATGGCAACGAGGCCCAACGGTGGCTCAAGTCCTACAACCAGGGCATGACCATCCGGCAAGTTATGCAGCAGGGCATTCAAGACACCCTGGCTCTGGAAATAGCCCTCCAGGATGCGATCTGTCAGCCGCTCGTCGCTTAAGGAATGGATGGCCCTTGACCAAGGAAATTTTTTAGCACTCCCAGTCTTTGAGTGCTAAATTCAATGTGGACATCTGTGCGTGTAGATTATGGCTAAGATTGTTGTTTTTGATGAAGAATCCCGGCAGGCGTTAGAACGTGGCGTGAATGCCCTGGCCGATGCGGTGCGGGTTACTCTTGGGCCTAGAGGCCGCAATGTGCTGTTAGAAAAGAAGTTTGGCGCACCTCAGATTGTGAATGATGGGATCACGATCGCCAAAGAAATTGAACTGGAAGATCCGCTGGAAAACACGGGTGCACGACTGATTCAAGAGGTCGCCTCGAAGACGAAAGACATGGCTGGAGACGGGACAACCACCGCTACCGTACTGGCTCAAGCCATGATTCACGAAGGACTGAAAAACGTGGCGGCGGGGACGAATCCGGTGGCGTTGCGGCGGGGGATTGAGAAAGCGGTGGCGAAACTGCTGGATGAAATTAAGGCGATCGCCAAGCCTGTGGAAGGGAATGAAATTGCTCAGGTAGCAACAGTTTCTTCCGGCAACGATGAAGAAGTCGGAGCCATGATTGCGGCAGCAATGGATAAAGTGGGACGCGATGGCGTGATCACCGTGGAAGAATCCAAGTCTCTGGCAACGGAACTGGAAATTGTTGAAGGTATGCAGTTCGACCGCGGCTACATCTCTCCCTACTTTGTCACCGATGCAGAACGCATGATTGCCGAATATGAAAACATGCTGATTCTGCTGACTGACAAGAAAATTACCTCGATTCAAGATCTGGTGCCCGTACTGGAGCGCGTGGCTCGTGCAGGTCAACCTCTGTTGGTGATGGCAGAAGATATTGAAGGGGAAGCTCTGGCTACGTTGGTGGTGAACCGACTGCGGGGCGTACTGGCCGTTGTAGCCGTGAAAGCACCGGGATTTGGCGAGCGTCGGAAAGCCATGCTGCAAGATATCGCGGTTCTGACGGGTGGCCAGGTCGTGTCCGAAGAAATTGGCCTCAGCCTGGATACGGTGACGCTGGATATGCTGGGCAAGACCCGCAAGGTCACGATTACCAAGGATGCAACGACGATCGTTTCGGCGCAAGAAAACTCTACCGATATCGAAAAGCGCGTCGCTCAACTGCGGCAGGAATTAGAACGCTCTGACTCGGAATACGATAAGGAGAAGTTGCAAGAGCGGATCGCCAAGTTGTCAGGCGGTGTAGCGGTGATCAAAGTGGGAGCCGCCACCGAAACTGAACTGAAAGATCGCAAACTGCGGATTGAAGATGCCCTGAATGCTACCAAAGCCGCTGTGGAAGAAGGGGTTGTTCCCGGTGGGGGAGTCACTCTGATTCACCTGGCTCCCAAGGTGGAGGAAATCAAGGGCCGTTTGTCCGTTGAAGAACAAATTGGCGCTGACATTGTGGTCAAATCCCTGGAAGCTCCCTTGCGTCAGATTGCCGACAATGCTGGGGTCGAAGGTTCCGTGATTGTGGAAAAAGTGCGGAGCATGGATTTCAACACGGGTTATAACGCTCTCACCAACCAGTTTGAAAATATGGTGACGGCAGGCATTGTCGATCCAGCGAAAGTTGTGCGATCGGCATTGCAAGATGCGGGTTCGATCGCAGGCATGGTGCTGACCACCGAAGCCCTGATTGTCGAAAAACCTGAGAAGAAACCTCCAATGCCTGCTGACGGTGGTATGGGTGGTATGGGCGGTATGGGTGGTATGGGTGGTATGGGTGGCATGGGCATGATGTAAGCCCAACGCCAGTCTGGCAGACCTCTCCCTCCCACCCCCCCTCTCCGACACGGAAAGGGAGGAGTAATGGAAAGAACCACAGTATTTCAAGCCCCTCGCCTGCTAGGAGAGGGAGAGGTCTGTAAAAGCCATTATTGAATTCATAAGCCCAATTCCTTTAGCGGTGATTGGCCGATCGCCCCTTGTCGTCCCATTCAATGAATATCCCAGCGCCGTCGCCAGCTAGAGGTAGATTCCCGATCGGACTGCTGTTGCTCCTGGTGATGGCGTTGGTGAATTACCTCTGCACTATCCCTTAAGCTGGGATCGCGGTAAGGGATGGCGGCACGAGTCTTTAAATGTTCCTGTTCCATCTGAGACAGGGGATGCAAAGTGGTCGCCTCAAAACTGCCGACCGTTCCCTGTGACCACTCGTGGGGAAGGTGAACTGGCCCCAGCGGAATTGTTCCAATCTGTAATCCTGCAGCTAACATGGCCGATCGCACCGCCGCCGATCGGGAATAGGTCGCCAATTTGCCCGTTGGTGCTAAACAGCGGCTGACGAGCTGGAAAAACTCCACCGTCCAGAGTTGGGGACACCGACGCGGCGAAAACGGATCGAAAAAAATTGCATCTGCTTGAAAGTTCTGTTGACACAGCGTTTGAAGGGTCTGACGGGCATCTCCGATCAACAACGTCGCGGTCAGGTGAGCATCCTGATCGTGATGGTGCTGGGCAATTTCCTTCAACACCTTCTGGACTCGTGGCGACCAGATTTCAATTAAGGGAGGGGCGATCGCAGCCCGTGGCACCGTTTCGTCTAACTCCAGCCCAACGACTGTTACCTGGCACTGTGGATTGACACTCCAAATCATTTCCAGGGCCGCGGCTGTGTTGTATCCCAATCCATAACACACATCCAGCAGGCAGAGACAATCCCCTTGCGCTCTGGCAGCCAGCTCAGTGGCCTGAGCAAATTTTTGAAACGCTTCTCCTTTAGCGCCATACCGACTGTGAAACGCTTCCCCAAATTCCTCAGAGAAAAAGGTAAAAGATCCATCTTCGGTCAATTGAGGAACCCACCTCTTTGCATCAATCATTCAAGGACTATCCCATTCATTCATTAATGCCATCGTTTTGGCCGACAGGTTTTCAGTGTTCAGCCCATCTACCATACTGTCTGATTTTAGGAAATCGCCTTAAGCCTGACGGCCACTTTCGCCTTTGACAACGGCAGATGTGATCAGATGAGCAACTCGTAACGCTTCGGGAACATTGCCACAGTCGGTCAATCGTCTTAATGCTTTCGCGACGATCTCTGGCTGGCCCCCCGACACCTGAAAGTAAAACGGAGGATCCTTGTAAATCAACCCCGCCTGCTGGATTAAAGCCAGTCGCTGCTCCGGATTGGGGAGACGACGAATCGCATATTCCACGGCTTGCATATTGGGGTGTCTGCGCATCACGGTGACGCAGGGGCGTTGCAGTTTTTCTGCCAGCAGGGGCAGATTCACAATATTGAATCCGGCCAGAGAGATGCCATCCAGCAGCACCAGATGAACTTGAGCCAGAAACTTGCTGGGCAGTAACAAATTGCACAGCACCTCGGTGGCATCCCAGCCATCGGGAGTTACCTGGCCCCAGACCATGCCTTCAAATCGGGTTCCGGCACAGACCACTCCGGCCACGGGGACTGGCTGAGTGGCACGACGGCTAAAGGGTGCATCATCAAAACCAATGACCCGAATGGTGCGGTTCTGCTCCAGCAGGGTTTCTAGATCCATCCACTCAAGCAGGCAGATTAGCGAAGATTTGATTCACCAGTTGTTTGGTTTTGTCATCTAACTGATGCCAGTCTACGTCCCCGGTTTCATCAAACAGGCTGGGATCAATGGCCACACTGTCACCGATCGCCTCGTCAACGGCATGAGACGTACCACTGACCGAATCATAGTCCTGAAAACAAATCCGATAACACAGGTCCCACAGATCAACGCTGACCTGACGATCGCCCCTGGAAAGACGTAATTGATAGCCCGGAAAAGGAGTGGGCAGTTGGGCCAGCGATTGGGTAATGTCATCCACTTCTGCCGGAGACGCGGTTTCTAATTGCGATCGCAAGTTAGCCACCAGCATCTTATCGGTTTCACTGGTTCCCTCCGGCCACATCTGGATATCCTCATAGTCCCCCCGCCAATCGGACTGTTCCAGTTGCTGAGTGATGTTCGCGATCAGTCGGATGAATGCAGGCTGCATCAGCACCTCTGCCTGCTGCCACACAGTCCGATTGGGAATTTTGGGAGTCATGCTGGCCCTTCAAGTTGGTGAGTGAACCCCTATCTGGACTCTAGACGATAGTGGTCAATCTATGGGTCACACTTCATGTCTCTTTACGTGGCAGTGATTGTAAGCGATCGCCCCGATGCTTTGTTACAAAAACTTTACTTTCAGCAAGTGATAGAATGTCCGGTGTCCTGGTAGCCTGCTTATTCAAACCTTGTGAAATGTAGGATTCTAACGAGGTATAGAAGCTTGCCCAGGAAACTGAGCCAAAGATTTTTATAACAAAATATTGTCAGAAGCCCTAAAAAGTTTACACATCTTAATTAAGTTGGGTAACATGGTCGTTAGGTAAATGTTCACATGAGCTTTCACCTGACGTTGGCTTAGTCTGTCAAGGGAACCTTCGGGGTTTATGAAATGCCGCTGTCACTCTCCAATTACCAAACAGAGCGCCTCAGTGACTACCCCAGCTAGTTCAGTGATTCATCGCAAGCGCGTCTGGTTCGTTCCAGTCCTCCACTTGGGATAGGGTTCCTTAACGGATTAAGCGTTGGTTGCTTTTGGTTGTGAGCCAGCATCCTCAACGCCCATATCCTCCACGACCCTTGTGTAACTTCTTAAAATGAGTACGCATTTCCCCTGGTTAACGACCATTACTCTGCTGCCCCTGGTAGCTTCTCTCCTGATTCCAGTACTCCCCGACAAGTACGGAAAAACAATTCGCTACTATGCGCTTTCCGTTGGTCTGATTGATTTCGCCCTGATTATCTATGCATTCTGGCAGGGCTATGATTTCACGAATTCTGGATTTCAGTTATCCGAATCTTACGCCTGGGTGCCTCAACTGGGCCTGAATTGGTCTTTGGCCGTGGATGGGATTTCCATGCCTCTGGTGGTACTGGCCGGATTGGTAACGACCCTCTCCATGATGGCGGCCTGGAATGTGAAGCAGAAGCCCCGCCTCTTCTACTTTCTGATGCTGGCCATGTACAGCGCTCAGATTGGGGTCTTTTGCGCCCAAGATATGCTCCTTTTCTTCCTGATGTGGGAGTTGGAGTTAATTCCGGTCTATGTGCTGATCTCCATTTGGGGCGGACAGAAACGCCTGTATGCAGCCACCAAGTTTATTCTTTATACGGCAGTTGGTTCAATCTTCATTCTGGTGGCGGGGCTGGCAATGGCCTTCTACGGCGGCAATGTCACCTTCGATATGCAGCAGTTGGGCTTAAAGGATTACTCCCTGCCCTTCGAATTGCTGATTTATGCAGCCTTGCTGATTGCTTATGGCGTGAAACTGCCGATGTTTCCCCTCCATACCTGGTTGCCCGATGCTCACGGTGAAGCCTCTGCGCCAGTCTCCATGATCCTGGCTGGGGTGCTGCTCAAGCTGGGTGGGTACGCGCTGATTCGCATGAATCTGGAGATGCTACCCCATGCCCATGTTTACTTTGCTCCCGTGCTGGTAATTCTCGGAATTGTCAATATCATCTACGGGGCACTGGTTTCCTTCGCGCAACAGAACCTGAAGCGGCGATTGGCTTACTCTTCCATTTCCCACATGGGCTTTGTGCTGCTGGGGATTGCCTCTTACACCGAAGTGGGTTTGAGCGGAGCCGTGTTGCAAATGCTGTCTCATGGCCTGATTGCGGCTGCACTCTTCTATCTGGCGGGTATCACCTACGATCGCACCCACACCTTGATGATGGACAAAATGGGTGGCTTGGCGAAAACCATGCCTACCGTATTTGCCCTGTTCACGATCGGTTCGATGGCCTCCCTTGCCCTCCCCGGTATGAGCGGATTTGCCAGCGAATTGATGGTGTTCCTGGGCATGGCTTCCAGTGATTCCTATACCTCCACCTTCAAAGTGGTTGTCGTGTTGCTGTCTGCCGTGGGCGTAATTCTCACTCCCATCTACCTGCTCTCTATGTTGCGGGAAGTGTTCTACGGTAAGGAAAATCCAGAGCTGGCTGCCAGTGGCAATCTCTGGGATGCCAAGCCACGCGAGGTTTTCATTACTGCCTGTCTGCTGGTGCCTGTGATTGTGATCGGGGTCTATCCCAAACTGCTGACTCAAACGTATGATATCAAGACGGTTGAAGTCGCTACTAACGCTCGTAATGCTGTTTCCACGATCGCTCAACAACCCATCCAACTGTTTTCCCAACTCTCGGCCGCTCCTCAACTTCCCAGACCCGTTGCAACTGAAGTACTGGGAATTGTGAAGTAGCCTTCTCGTGCGATCGTTAACCGAATACCTCGCAACTCTGGGCATCCAAATTGGGTGTCCAGATTCTTATTTGAGAGTGATTTGGAATCTGACGATACTCCTGTGGATAACGAAGATCAGAATTTACTGCCCAACCTGTTGCTGTTTTCTCTGGCGTTGCTGTGGGCAGAGCAGATGGACTGGTATTTTGGGGTAGATATGGCGAGGAAAACGGTATTCCACCGATCCTGGTCTTAGAAATGGTGTCGCACCGTCCGAATGAGGAGTACGAGGAGAAACTGGAGATTTATGCCCGGTTAGGCGTACTCTACTATGTGATCTACAACCCAGAATTTTGGCAGCGCGATCGCCGCCAACCCTTTGAGATCTATCGACTGGAGGGTGAAACCTATTACCAGAGTAGAAATTTGCGATCGCTCCAGTATAGTGAAGGCTGGATGATAACTTGGAGTGTCAGCATGAAAGTGGTTCTGTCTGCCTTAATTGCGCCGATCGCTGTAATGATGCTTCCCCTGGCAGTTCTGGCAGAGGTGAAAACTCAGGTCGTAGAGTACAAGCATGGCAATACCGTGCTGGAAGGCTATCTGGCTTATGATGATGCGGTGCAGGGGAAACGCCCCGGTGTGCTGGTGGTACATGAGTGGACGGGGTTGGGCGACTATGTAAAACGACGGGCGGAACAGTTAGCCAAGTTGGGTTATGTGGCATTTGCGATCGATATGTACGGCAAAGGCATTCGTCCCACCAATCCCAAAGACGCAGCGACTCAGGCCACCATTTACCGTTCCAATCGTCCCCTGATGCGCGATCGGGCGAACGCTGGGCTGGCCATATTGCAACAAAATTCATTAACAGACCCAAATCGAATTTC
>JBBIQC010000153.1:0-8940 GCA_037442585.1 Oscillatoriales cyanobacterium bin_317 | reverse complement strand
GATCTGCCTCACTCCAACTGCTTCGATTCCGACTTTTTCAGCAAGCCCTACTTAGAAACCCACAGTTTACCGACGGTGAAGCTTGCTGTGGTGGGGCCACTGTACATTCAAGTCAGTGTCACTGTGGAAATTGTGCTGAGTTCGCTGGAAGGAGCGGCGGCAGTGGAGCAAGCGGTCGATCAACAACTTACCAGCTTCCTGCATCCGCTAACAGGTGGCTTTGACCACAATGGCTGGGCTTTTGGGCGAGAGCCTTATCCATCTGATTTTTATCGCCTGATTGAAGCAATTCCGGGAGTGGATCACATTCGCCGCCTGACGATCGATGACGGACGCGCCCAGGCCAACCTGCAAACGCAGCAACAAATTACCGCCATTCTCAACACAAAACGATTTCTGGTGTACTCCGGTAAACACCGGATCACCTTGTTTTTCGATGACGATCGCTAATCTTGTCCTTTGCCCCTGTCGAACACGCTATGCCTCTCGAACTTCCAAATCTGGACGATCGCACCTACACCGACCTGGTGGCGGAAGCCATCAGTCAAATTCCCACCTATGACCCGGAATGGACGAACTACAATCCTGCCGATCCAGGCATTACTTTGATCGAACTCTTCGCCTACTTGACGGAACTGTTGCTCTATCGGCTGGATCAAGTCACTGATGCAAATCTCTATTCGTTCCTGCAGTTATTGAATGGCCCCACCTGGCGACCTGGGAAAGAATTAACGACTGATATTCGTGAGACGTTGCAGCGGTTACGTCAGCAGGAGCGTGCCATTACCCGCCAGGATTTTAAGGCGTTGGCCCAGGCCAGTGATACGCGAGTGGCACGGGTTCTGTGTTTACCCCGGTGCAATCCTGCGATCGACCTCGATGCCGAACAGGAGGGGCATGTGGGGGTGATTGTAGTTCCCAAACTGGGGCTAGAGAGTCAACTGGAGGGTAATACGGGCATCCTGGCAACGGTGGCAAAGGAATTGGATAAACGTCGCTTGTTAACCACCCTTGTGCATGTCGTCGGGCCGCAGTATCTGACGATCAATGTTCAGGTGACGATCGTGCCGCTCCCTGATGTAGAAGCCAGTGTCCTACGGGATCAGCCCAGTAACAGCCAGTCCGGCAGAATTCCAGAGCACCTGCAACAATTTTTCCATCCCCTCACTGGCGGTAAAGTGGGCAAAGGCTGGCCGTTTGGCCGGAATGTATTTGTCTCGGAATTATATGAACTTCTGGATCGCATTCCCGGAGTTGATTACGTCACGGCTGTTGATATAAAGCGATCGCCTGCCGATCGACCCAATCGCCGCATCCTTACCAACGATGTGCTTGTGGGTCTGGACGTTAAGCCCTACGAACTGGTCAAACTGAACCGCCTCGAAGTTACCCTGCAACCGCCCACTCAACCCAGTTAATCACCATGCCCGCTACCAGTAGTTATCTTCAGTACCTGCCTGCCATTTTTAGTCAGGAATTCGCCTCCCAGTCCTCGCCGTTTCTGGGTCGCTTTCTGCTGGCCTTTGAGCAAGTCCTGACGGGAACGGCAGGGTTTGTCCAAACTCCCGGCAATCCTGAATCCATTCCCAGCTATCGTCAGGCTGGTTTAGAGACTCTTTTAGAGAAAATCAATCTCCTGTTTGATCCTCTGACGGTGCGAGCGATCGCCACGCTTAGTGCAGAATTGTCGGAGCCGTTGAGTGAAACTGCTGCTGACCAAACCAAACGGATTGACCAACTGGAGAAGGAGTTTCTCCGCTGGTTGGCGGGCTGGGTGGCTCTGAGTTTGCGGGCGGATTGGACTCCGGAACAGCAACGGCAATTCATTGCTCAAATTGTGCCCCTATATCAGCAACGGGGGACAAAAGAGAATTTGGTGGAGTTGCTGAAAATCTATGCGGGGGAAGATTCTGATCCGCAGGTGACTGAACCCGATGACACGCCCTTGCAGATCGGCATCCATTCACAAGTTGGCGTTGATACTCAAATTGGTGGTGCAATTCCCCATTATTTTCAGGTATCGGTGAAGTTGCCTCGTCCCGATTTTGAGTTGCTGAAAAGACAGGACGATATCGTGTCTGCCCTGGTCGATTTGCAAAAACCTGCCCATACCTACTATGACCTGACGATTCTCTACGAAACTATGCAAATCGGAGTGACTTCCACCATTGGAGAAAACACCCTGATCGGTAATTTAATCCCTGAAACCCGCTGAGAGGTACACCATGCCTGAGATCAAACGTTTACGCTATTTCGACAAGCAATTTTTGCAAGAACCAGATTTTACCGATGAGCAAAGCTATCACCTGGGGATGCGGCGACGACACAATCGCTTACTGCATACTCCTGGCATTGCAGAGGGGTTGGAGGTACAGAAGACAGGAGCGCGGACGCTCACGGTGTCAGCAGGGACGGCGATCGATCGCAATGGTCAGGAAATCGTGCTGTCCGACCCAGTGCCCCTGAGTTTGGATGATCCGGCGGTCATCTCACCTGCTCCGGGGCCAAATACCACCCTGTTTGTGACGATCGCTTACAACGAAGTTGCCACTGATCCACAACCTGTGGAGAATCCGCTGGGGAATACGCGCACCACAGAGCGGCCACTGCTGAAAGTCACTCCACAACCCCCAGATACAACGGTCATTTCCCTGGCCACCTTCAAACTGGAGGCTACGGCTCCGGGAAATATCCCTGGCAATGCCAACGATAAGCTAGACGGTGGTGTCCGGACTTTTGTCGGTGCGGGATTAGCAGATAATGCGGTGTCGATCAGCAAGCTTAAAAAAGAATTGCGGCTGAGCCTAACAATTACATTAAATCCCGGTGCGACGCAGGATTTTATTGCCTTTAAAGCACCAGCCAACGCTCCTACGAGTGCGTTTCTATTGGTCTATGCTTTTTCACCTCCTAATAATGCCGACACTGCTCAAACTACCCCAGTTGCCCTGGCCGACACCACGAGTCGAGGGTTCACATGGGATCAGCGCTATTACACCGGAATTATCCAAGGTCAAGGTGACACAGTCATCAATACTTATCAATTAGTTCGGTTTAGAAATTTGGGCACCGTGGCGATCACGGTCAGTTTCAGAATTTATGCGGTTCTGGAAAGTTAATTACACCTGGAGAAAAGTGATGAGATTTTTTGTTAAATACAATGCATCGGGTGACATCCTCTCAGTGTCTGCGGTGGAGGTGATGCCAGCAGATATGGAACATCCCTATTCCGATCTACAAGCAGATGAGCAGGTGTTAGAAGTTCCTACAACGCCGGAACTTGAGTCGGGAGATTTAATCCAGTTACAAAACAATTACCGAGTAAATGCCAACAAGAAACAACTTGTGAAAAAAAAGTAACTACATAGTGTGCATAAGTGCCAATGCAGCGATCGTCAAATTATCCAGACAGAAAATGATCAAGATATGTGAGCACATCAAGTTAGATACGATCGTGCTGATTTCAATTCCTGGATTCAGACTGAGTTGTCATGCGGCAAATCAACTTGCTCTGATATGAAAGCCCAATTTGCCACCCCCTTAGGAGAACTACGATGTCTATTGAAGTGGATCTGATCCTTCGCGACCCTGACGCTCTTAGTAACCCCAATTTATGGCCCCGATTAAGTTGTAGCTCTCCTAACCAGGTGACACTAGCTGCTACTGATCCGGCACTTGATCAAAATCCTACTCTATTCTTTCAGGGGACTGGACACCTCAAAGCTCTAACAAATCTGCGTTTTCTCACGGGTGCCGCTGGCACGGAAAAGCTTGTCATTCTCAATAATGGCAATGTAGGCATCAACACCCCGTTTGACCCTATAGAAAAGCTGGAAGTCAATGGAAATGTTAAGGCAACTGCCTTTATAGGGGATGGATCTGCCCTCACCGGAGTGATCAAAAACCTTGATACGGTAGTCCAAAAATCGGGTGACACGATCGCGGGTTCCCTCACGATCCAGAGTAATCTCCAGGTGAACGGCAGAGTTGGCATTGGCACAGCAGCTCCCGGATTTGCCCTGGATGTAGGCGATCGCGCCAGAGTTCGTCAGGGTGCCAGCCCCTCAGCAGGCATCTGGTTTTATCAAACAGCCGCCGCTAATGACCGGGCCTTTGTTGGTATGGCAACCGACACTCAGGTAGGGTTCTGGGGCAATACCGGAGCCAACTGGGGATTAACCATGGATACCACCAATGGCCTAGTAGAAGTCAGCAAGAGCCTCAAATTCAATGGCACGTTACTGATCCCCAATTCTAGTGGCAGTAATGCTTTTCTGACGGGCCAGAAGTATGACAATGAGGCCAGCTTCAAACCCAATAATGTCAAGCTCAGTTTAGGCAGTGGTGGTCTTGTCATTTTTCCGGGAGGGACTAGTCCACAATATGAATTCATGATTGGTGAAACATTCACCGGACTCCGTGGTGGTGGAGTCTTTTCATTCTTCACCAATTTCGTCAAGCGCTTCTCGATTAATCAGAATGGTGATCTGTACTGCGCGGGGTCAAAAGCTGGATTTGTCACGGATTATTTTGTCAATCGTGTGGGCGATACCCTGGAACAGGGCGATGTGGTGGTGATCAGCCCACAGCCCGTAGCGTACTATTCCGGTAGCCAGAACAATATCCCGATTCTGGAAGTGGATTTGACAGAGACCGCATACGATACGCGAGTCTGTGGCATTGTGGCGCGATTTGTCACTGAGCAGGATTTGCCCCACGTTGAACCGGAATCAGCAGAGTTACCCGCTGGAATGACCTTGGAAATGGCGCAGGCCCAAGCCCAAGCTAGTGCAGAACCAATGACCCATCCACTACAGCAGTTTGCCGCATCTCCTGAAGCAGAAGCAAACAAAGTTCAGGATCAGCAGATGGGCATGATGGTGACATTGGGTGCATTTGCCCATTGCAAAGTCGATGCGGATATTGCTCCCATTGCTGTGGGAGATCTGCTCACCACCAGCCCGACCAAAGGCCATGCTCAAAAAGTCCTGGAACCGGAAAAAGCGTTGGGAGCGATCGTGGGCAAGGCTTTGGCACCGCTGGAAACAGGACGCGGAAAAATCCCGGTATTAGTCATGTTGCAGTAAGACCAATCCATTCTGGAGCCAAATCCAGCAATACCGAATTTTGAGATATTTCAGTTGAGGTAAACCCAATGCAAAACAAAATTCAACAACGATTACAAGAATTGCGAACAGAGTTTGAATCTGGTCAGAAAATGCTGGCGGATTTGGAGGCGCAACAGGCAACGCTGAAAACTACACTGCTGAGAATTAGTGGAGCAATTCAAGTCTTAGAAGAGATTCTGGCAACAGAAGCGGAAGCGATCGCAGATAACTCTCATGTTTCAGAGTCGCAACTGATCACTTCACAGCAAGAATAAAAGCAGTTCAAAAACTGGGTTTATAACAGATTCAGGAGGATCACAATGACTGATATCTCAGAAGGCATTCTGTTTCGCCGTGGCGGAGTTGATCCAAGTCAGTGGCCTAAGCTCAGTTGTAGTGCAGCCAATGAACTTGCTCTGGAAATCGGTCATTTGATCCTAGAGGGCGATCGTTCCCTCTCCTTTAAAGGGAATGGAGAACTGTCCTTTCACGGCAACGGACAACTCAAAGCCACTGGTGATCTTCGCTGCTTTACAGGCAATCCTGCCACTGAAAAATTGACTGTTCTCGCCAATGGCAATGTCGGAATTGACACAATGAATCCTAATCATAAATTAGCTATAGCCAGTGGTGACATCAATATTGATGATGGACGTGCTTTAAGACAGGCAGGGCGATGGATGATTGGGGGCGATGCTAACATTTTGGGTATCGGTAGTGCTAATGATGATGATGGTAGAGATATCCGCTTTGATCCAGGTTTTTCAGGGGCGCTAACGATTAAAAAAGATACAGGCAATATTGGCATTAGAACAAATGAGCCTGCTGCCAGACTTCATATTCATTCTACTGATAATGATGCGTTCAAAATTACTAACCCAACTCACTCTAAAACTTGTCGCATGGGGGTTGATCAACTTGGTGTATGGATAGAACCTAGCGAAACTAACAGCAGTATTCGACTGAATGCTAATCCGAACTTGGTTGGTTTATATATCAAGGGTACAGATGGTAATGTTGGCATTGGAACAAGTGATCCAAAAGCCAGGTTGGACGTTATTGGAGATGTACAAGCGACTGGGAGCGTATCGGCCCAAAATGGACAAGTTAGAAGAGATTTTATTGCCTGGTCTACAACAGAAAGAAGATCTGATCCAATTCACATCAAAACCAATATTCCTAAAAAATCAAATGTCATGTATAGAGTTTTAGTGGAGGGCTACAACTATGGTATGGGTGCTGTAATTAACTCCGATATTGTTGGCTATACTTACACTGGTTGGGAAACGATCGGTCAAGCACAAGCAAATAATTATACCGGTGGGGTAGCTATCTCCCAGTACTACAGTTCAGATGGATATGTTGTCATCAAGTTAACCACTCAAGATACCTACTATCTTGGCTTTGCAGCTTCTGCATGGTTCACGAATCCTAATGGAAACGGCTTTAATATTGCTGTTCAAGCAATTCTTCATCAAGCTGCAGATTTGTAAATTTTCAGTAGCTGTTCCATTTTCAGCAATTCCAGCCTAAGAATGTGAATCATTTAGTATCAATTTTTGTACAGCAATTGCACATTAATAATTATATAGACAGGAGAATCCTAATGACGATCGAAGACGATGTTCAATTCCGTAATCCCAGTTTCAGTCCAGACTTATGGCCTCGCTTGAGTTGTAGTGACCCAAATCAAATTACTCTGGCTGCCAGCAATCCTGCACTCGATCAAACTCCTACCCTGTTCTTCCAGGGCACCGGACAACTTAAAGCAGCAGATAATCTGCGCATCCTGACAGGAGAGCCAGCAACCGAAAAGCTTGTGATTCTCAACAATGGCAATGTGGGGATTGGTGAATCCAATCCTACAACTGCCAAACTGGTTGTCAACGGCTCACTCAAGCTGCAACAGGGCGTTGCGGTCAATGAATTTTCCAACGATGGCAACCTTACGGATAACAGTGATTTGACGATTCCCACGGAAAAAGCCGTTAAAGCCTACGTGGATACTAAAATCACTCAGGTCAATACAGCATTAGCGACAAAGGCCGCGATCGCAGGATCTGTGACCCAAGACTTTCAAGCCAGAAACCTCACAGTGACTGGCAATTTAGAAGTCACGGGTACAACAACATTTCGCACTAGCTTAGAAGCGAAGGGTGCAATTCGGGCCGGAGGGTCAGACCTTTACTTCACGGAGACTAACCACAGTCATACGGGAATTGGTAACACTACTGGCTTTGCCGCGATCGAGAATGCCACCAACTATGGAGCCTTGATGATTTTGGGGCGAGCTGGCACTCCCAAAGGGCGCTACGTCAAACTGTGGGACTATTTGCAAGTCAACGGTGGCATGGAGATCTATTCCTCTGCCAATCCTACTGTTTTGCGAATTCAATCGGCGGCTGGATTTGGGGCAGGCAGAATTGAATTTTGGAGTGACCCTCAGGGCAGCCAGCCTGAGTGGCGACCCAGTTTCATTCAGTCCACGGATCAAGCTCCAGGAACGTGGTCAGGTGGCATGGCCTTTTATGTTAATGGCAGAGGGTTTGAGCGCAGAACGGCTGCAGTTGAAGTCATGCGAATTATTGAAGGCAGAGTCATTGTCAACGGGGTCTTGCAACAGAGTTCTTCTCGGAGTTTGAAAGAGAACATTGGGGCACTGTCCTCGCAGGAGGCGATCGCAACACTTGCAGCACTCAATCCAGTGAAATTCAACTACAAGGCAGATAGCCTCCACGAACAACACCTGGGATTTGTGGCAGAAGATGTGCCTGAGCTGGTTGCGAGTCTGGATCGAGAAACGCTTAGCTCCATGAATATTGTGGCTATTTTAACCAAAGTCCTGCAGGAGCAACAAGCCACGATCGTCACGCTTACCAATCGACTTGCGGCTCTGGAAAGCAAGCAAGTAGAGGACGATTGATTCCAAAGAACGCTGGCTCCCAATTTTCCATTCAGTAGGTAACACTATCATGGTCGATATTTCTGAAGGCATTCAATTCCGTCGCGATGGACTTGAGCCAAGCCAGTGGCCTAAATTGAGTTGTAGCGCCGCCAATCAACTGGCTCTGGAGGTTGGCCATTTGATCCTGGAGGGCGATCGATCCCTCTCCTTTCAAGGGAATGGCCAACTCAAAGTCTCTGGGGATTTGCGATGTTTTACGGGTAATCCGGCCACTGAAACGTTAACCATTTTGGCCAATGGCAATGTGGGGATCGGCGAATCCAATCCTACGGCTAAGCTGGCTGTGAACGGTACGTTGAAACTGCAACAAGGAATTGCGGTCAATGAATTCTCCAATGATGGTAACTTCACCAATAATAGTGATCTGAGCATTCCGACCCAAAAAGCGGTCAAAGCGTATGTCGATACCACGATCGCGCCAGTCAACGCGGCTTTGTTCACGAAAGCATCTATGAATGGGGCTGCAAACCAGGACTTTCAGACGCAGAATTTGACCGTCACTGGAAATCTGGATGTCACAGGTACTACGACCTTCCGGAGTGCTGTCAGCATTGGCTCCTCTACGGCACCAGCCGCTCTGAACGTTGCGGGCACGATTAAAGGTAAGGGGGTTCTGGCAGGTATCTGGTACGCGCAGCCGTTGACGGATGTGAAGATTTCTACCAGTGGTTGGACGTGGCAGATGGTTCCAGATACGACCGTTAACTTTAGTCTCGATCGGGCCGCGATCGTCTTTTGCACCTATTCCATCAATGTTCAGCCTGATGGTAACTCGCAGGGTGAATGGCTGGCCACTCGGTTAATTCTGAATGGCACAGGTCAGCGCTCATCGGGTTCCCATAACCAGCCCTATTCCCAAGCCGATAC
>JBBIQC010000152.1:6047-8997 GCA_037442585.1 Oscillatoriales cyanobacterium bin_317 | reverse complement strand
GGGTGGAGCGGTATTGGCAACTCATCATTCGGTACAGACGTGATTAATCGCGCCTCTATTCCCAAATTCCTAATTCCCAATTCCCAATTCCTAATTCCTAATGCCCTGCCATGGCGTGGCCGATCGCGGCAAAGTCTGCCGTATGGATGGAACTTTCGTAGGCGAATTGACCGCCGCTGATCACTAAAATGCGATCGGAGAGTTTCAACAATTCATCCAGGTCTTCGCTCACCAGCAATACGGCCACTCCCCGGTTGCGGGCTTCCAGAATTTCGCTATGAATGTAATCCACCATGGCAAAGTCCAGCCCAAAGCAGGGATTGGCGGCAATCAGCAATTTGATGTGATCCGCAGAGAGTTCTCGTGCCAATACGGTTCGTTGCACGTTGCCACCAGATAGATTGCCAACAGGAGTGTCTGGGGAAGGGGTTTTGATTTTGAAGGTGCCAATCAGATTTGTTGCTGCATTGCGGATGGCCTGAAAGATTAACAGAATGCCCTTGGATTGGGGTGGGCGATCGAAGGTTCGCAATGCCAGATTCTCGGCCACGCTCATGTGGGCGACACAAGCATTTTTCAGCGGTTCTTCTGGCAGTACAAAGACCCGATGCTTAAACATTTGAGCGCGGGTGGCAGAGTATGGCTCTCCATTCACTAAGACTTGGCCTCCGATAGCGGGACGCTGACCTGCCAGCACTTCCACCAGTTCCCGCTGTCCGTTTCCGGAAATGCCGGCAATGCCCACAATTTCGCCACTGTTAACGGTCAGGTTGACTCCATGTACGGCTTCCACGCCATTATCTTTGTTGGCATGAATGTCTTTAATTTCCAAAACGGGAGCGGGATTAGGGTTGGCGACTTTTTCCACCTGCTGTGGTTCCCGCTTTTCGCCCATCATCATTTCAGCCATCTGAGCCACTGTCAGATCTTTGACGGCTCCTGTACCCGCAAACTTGCCTTTACGCAGAACTGTAATTTCGTCACAAAAAGCGGTTACTTCCCGGAACTTGTGGCTGATGATCAGTACACTCAGCTTTTCATCCGTGACTTGTTCCCGAATCAGGCCCAGAACTTCGTCCGCTTCCCCCGGTGTCAGTACGGAGGTCGGTTCATCCAAAATTAGAATCCTGCTTTGGAGATAGAGTTGTTTGAGGATTTCCAATTTTTGCTTTTCCCCTGCTGCTAATTGACCCACCAGCATATCCAGGGGCACTTTGAAGGGGGCTGTGTCCATAAAAGCCTGCAGTTGTTCTTTCTCCTGCTTCCAGTTCACTACGGCAGGGCTGTCATAGCGGGAGAGCACCAGATTTTCAGCAACGGTCATGGCTGGGACTGATGTGAAGTGCTGATAGACCATGCCAATGCCGTAGTGATGGGCATCACGGGGGTTTTCGATCGTGCGAACCTGTCCGTTAATCTGCACCTCGCCAGAGGTGGGACGGTAAAATCCCATGATGCACTTCACCAGCGTACTTTTTCCGGCTCCGTTCTCTCCTAGCAAGGCATGAAAGGTGGCGGGTTTCAGATGCAGAGAAACATGATCAAGGGCCACCAGACTGCCAAAGGTTTTAGTCATGTTCACGACTTGCAGTTCCGGGGGGGCCGGGAAACTGTGAATATTGACATCCTGTTGCAGGGATTGAACAACGTCCGTCATGAAACCTCCTGAGTCCCATTAATAGTGAGTTTTGCCAAACACGGATGCCCGATCGCCATCTCAAACCGAAACCATTGATCTATAAAATGATGGTTCACAAATTAATAGTTCCCAGGGCACCGGGCGCACCCGAAAGGGTTTTCTTGGGGGAACAGGTGATGATCATAATCAGTAACGTCAACACATACGGTGCCGCATTAAACAAATAGCGTCCCTGATCAATGCCAACCGCCTGTAATGCTGGGCCGATCGCCTGAGCACCACCAAAAAATAGGGAAGCCCAGAGGCATTGAATCGGATTCCAACGGGCAAAAATCACCAAGGCTACGGCCATCAGTCCCTGGCCACTGGATACACTCTCTGACCAGAGGCCGGGGTAATAGAGTGACAGACAGGCTCCTCCAATTCCAGCCAAAAAGCTTCCGGCAATAATGCTCAACATCCTCACTTTCTTGATCGAAATGCCCATTGCCAGGGCTGCATCGGGGCTATCTCCCACCGCCCGGACAAACAAACCCCAGCGGGTGGAACGGAAGAACCAGGCCATTAGCGGAGCCAGCAGAACGCCCAGAACAAACAGCGGACTGATTTTGAAAGCGGACTGAATTTGCGGCATCGAACTCCAGTTAGCCAGATCGATCGTCGGCAATTGAGGGGCTTTGGGTTGAATAAACGGTTTGCCCAGGAAGAAGGCCAACCCACTGCCAAAAATAATCATGGCAATCCCCACCGCAATATCATTCACCCTGGGTTGTTGAGCCAGAAAAGCATGAATCGATCCCAATACCATGCCTGCCAGACCCGCTACCAGCACTCCCAACCAGGGGGAAAAAGCAGGGGACAGTCCCCATTGAGAGGCGCCCAGATAGGAAATGGCATAGGCGCTCATGGCCCCCATCAAGAGCGTGCCTTCCAGACCCAGGTTAATCTTGCCGCTTTTCTCGGTTAAGCATTCACCCAGACTGACAAACAGAAACGGAGCACTGCCTCTCAGCGTTCCTGCCAGAATTCCCAGGGGCACCCCCCACCAGCCTAATGCCTCAGTTGCCATTGAGTTTGATTCCTTACGTTTGCGAAATAAGCGAGTATTTAAGCCTTATCCATGTCCAGAACTGTAATTTCTGTTGTGGGAAACGATCGCTGGCTAGCTGGACTTGGGTTAAACCGTAACTGCCGTAGAAGCAGGGGGGGCGAGGGGAATTTCTGGTTCCCTGAAGATCTTGAAGCGTCCATATAATGATTCGCTATACAGAACCACCAGAAACACGATCCCTTGAAACACCAGCACGGTAG
>JBBIQC010000152.1:0-6026 GCA_037442585.1 Oscillatoriales cyanobacterium bin_317 | reverse complement strand
CCCGCCACTATTAATAATGCCACCCAGACCGATCGCCACCAGAATCGTGGCCAGGGGATTGTAGCGGGCGACAAAAGCGACCAGGATTCCGGCATAACCGTATCCCGCCACCAGAGAAGCATTGGCCTGTCCCTGCACCGCCGCCACTTCCACCATGCCGGCTAACCCTGCCGCTGAACCTGCCAGGAAGCAAATGATGATCGCCAAGCGACCCACAGGCAACCCGGCAACCCGAGCCGCTTTCACATTGCCCCCGGCGGTTCTGGCGGCAAATCCAAACGTGGTATGCACAATCAGGAAATAGGCGATCGCGCAGGCAATCAAGCCATACAACAGGCCGTAATGTACCCGTGTGGCAACAATATTCTCCAGGCGATACGCTTCTGGCAGGGGAAAGGTCGATGGTTTATTCAGGGAACTGGGATCTTTCCAGGGGCCTTCCACCAGATGGTTGAGAATCGCGATCGCAATGTAGTTCATTAACAGACTGCTGATCGTCTCGTTGACGGCCCGGTAGTGGCGCAGTGCCCCCACAATCCCAATCCACACTCCCCCAGCCACAATGCCGCCGATCGCCATGCCGACCAGAACCATGAAGGGTGGCAATCCCAGGGTGGCTTTTAATTGTTCGGGGGAGGGAGTAATGGCTCCGTAAGAGAGAGTGAGGCCAACGGCGATCGCGCCCAGCCCTCCCATCACCAACGCCCCCTCATTGCCAATCACCATCAAGCCGAGACGGGCCGGGAGAACGGTACAGAGAGCAGTCAACATCAGGGGAGCCGATCGTAGCAGGGTGCCCTGGAACGATCGCCAACTGCCAAATGCCGTCTTGAAAATCACACCATAGACTACAAACGGATTTTTACCGCAGAAGGCAACAAAAATCCCAAACAAAATCATGGCCACAAACAGGGCAGCCAGGGGAATGCAGATGGCTTCCGCCTTTGCTCGCCAGTGATAACGACTGAATGCCATAGGTCAACTCGTTTTTCCAGAAACGCCTTCCGCCAGCCAATCGATTTGAGTCAATTCCGGTGCAGTGACCGCATAAGCTTTGCCTGCAGGAATTCTAGTTTTGCCACTATTGTCCTCAATGGCTCCCGTATAAACCTTTAAGGAACCTTTGGCAATTTTCTCTTCGGTTGTTTTCAGGTCTGTCTTCATGGCCTCCGTCACGGCAGGGCCAAAGGTCGCCATGCTGATGTAGTCCTCCGCGATCCCTCCAATAACTTGATGGGGAATGCCACCGTTCATGAGCGTCTTACCAGCTTGCAGCCATTCTACGTACTGCTTCTGAATGGTGGGCCAGTTGTACATGGTGCCCGTGAGGTAGCCTTTGGGAGCTAGAGCCGACTGATCGGAGTGGAAACCACTGGAGAAAACACCCCGTTTTTCAGCCGTTTCAATCACGACTTTGGGACTATCCACATGCACCGCGATTACATCCACGCCCTGATCGGCCAGAGAGTTAGTAGCCTCGGCCTCTTTCACAGGCAATGACCAATCCCCCGTAAAGATGACCTGCATCTTAATATCGGGTTTCACACTGCGGGCACCCAGCATAAAACTGTTGATATTCCGCAATACGGGGTTAATTGGCTTGGCACCTACAAAGCCAATTTTGCCGGTTTTACTCACCTTAGCGGCGATTCGGCCAGCCAGGTATTGCCCTTCATCGATCAAGGCAAAGTAACTGCCAACATTCTTGGGCATGCCCTCTTTCCATAAGGTGCCGGAATGGAAAAACTGCACTTCCGGGTAATCTTTCGCCACTTCCAGAACGTGGGGATCAAAATAACCAAAGGAAGTAGGCACCAGAACGGTTGCCCCATCCTGGTCAATCATGTTCCGCATGACTTCCTGAACTTCCTTGGTTTCTGGAACACTTTCCTGCTCAATCACTTTAATCCCAGGGATAGTCTTAATCGCCTCTGCCCCCCTGGCCTGAGCCTGGTTCCAGCCGTAATCATCTTTAGGTGCGTTATAGATGAACCCAATGGTGATCGGCTTGCCAGAGGATGCGCCCGTTCCTGTCGCAGATCCCTCTGTACTGGCTGTGTTGCTGGGAGATGAAGAACAGCCTGTCCAAAGTTTGGAGGTTGCACCAAAGGCTGCCGTGGCCAATAATCCCCGAATTACTTGCCGTCGGGGAACATAAATGTATCGATTTGTGCCCACTCTGAGAAGATCTCCTTTAGAAGCTAATAAGTTGCACTCCAACTCGTTCAACTAAACCTTGTCCAAGTCCAGAACCGTAGTTTCTCTGATCGGAAAACGACCGTTCTCTAGGTGGACTTGGTTTAAACCAAGAAGGAGTAAGGGTTAGATGGCAATGTTGGGGGTTCCATCACACATGGATGTTTGCCAGAGTATGGGAAATGTATCCAATGGAATGTATTCAAACGAACATATTTATGGTACGCAAAAGTTCAGCGTCTTACTTAACAGATATTTAATTTTTTATATATCGGCTGTTTGGGAGAGGGTGAGATCACTGAAAGATCCTGAGATGCGCCACTCTCGTCCACCTACCCGGCTAAAGAGCGCCAAGAGTATTACATATTTTTGTAAACAAGGGCCGCTCGCAGGGAATCGGGTTCATGCAGTCCTGTTGCAACTGACGCAGGCGATCGTACCCTTCCTGCTCAGCAACCTCCTCCACCGGGCAGTGATTCAGCAAATCCTCTAATAAGCAGCCAAAAGCCCTGACTTCTAAAGCTTCCAGCGCTTCACCAGCAACCAGTTCACTGGCAGGGTAAAAAGAAGCGGCTCCAAAGTCCCCCAGCAAACTGTCTCCAGTTTCATTCACCAGAATATTGTGAGCATAGAGATCACCATGCATGATGCCTCTGGCATGGAGATGAGCAGCGGCGGTAGCCATTCCCTGAGCAATGCGTAGAACCACAGGCCACGAAAATGAAGTCCCCTCTGGGTAAACATCTCGGGTGCAGCTATCCAGACTGGGAGGCCAGCCCAGAGTTTTGTAGTCGGGTGGAATAAAGGAGAACACTAACCCTGCCTTATCTTCAGGATGGTTAATCAACTTTCCCAACACATTCACAAGATGATCGTGAGTTCCGGCTGCCAGACAGGTATTCCTTTCATCTGCAGGCAACCCATCACTGGTGACATTCCCCTTAAAGACCTTAACGGCAACCTCCACTGCGTCCGAGGGTTCAGTTTGCCAAATGCCTCTGGAAATAATCCCAGAAGCCCCTTCTCCCAAAGTGTCTCCCAAGGTCAACTCAGCCCAGTCAATATCCGGGAGCGATCGCTCGATCAAGGCAGGCATTGCTTCACAGAACGGATTGCCAGAGTAGGCCAACCAGGACAGACGGGGCAGCGTGAACAGCCAGGACGGAAGCGATGGTAGACAATTGGCGGATAGCCGGATCAGTTCTAGATTTTGACAGGCGGCCATTTCATCGGGCAGCGATCGCAACCTATTGCCGGCCAGCATCAGCTTCTGCAAATTGCCCAGACGGCCCATCGTAGCAGGAAGTTGTTCTATCTGGTTGTCGGTGAGAATTAACCAGCGAACGGAGTCAGGTAACGCCTTCTCGGCGATCGTTCTGATCCGGTTTGATTTAAAGCCAATCATGGATAGAGAAGGAGAGTCAGAAAGCACCTCTGGCAGTTCCTCAAACTTGTTATTACTCAGAAAAATAATTTTGAGTTTCTTCAGGCGACCTAACTCATCCGGCAAAGACCTCAGGTGATTATGGGTCAGATTCAGGATTTCCAATGAATCTGCCAGATCCAAGATTTCAGGCGGAAATTCCGTCAATTCTGCCGCTAAATCCAGCCGTTTAATACCTGTAAGTTTTCCAGACCGCAATAAATCACTTCATCACCTCGTCACCCCATCACCATCCACTACTCACTATCAACCATCCACCCACCATCCCGTCATCGCATCCCCCGTTATCTCATCATCTCTTCACTACTCTGACAAAAATCTAGCGGCTGGTGGATTTATTTAGAGCAAATGAATTTATACTGCACTTCAGTTACTGCTTGGTTAGGTGGGCATGCAACGCAAATTTTTCAGTGTTTTATTACCAGTTTCGCTCTGTGTCTTCACCTTGATTCTGGCGATCAAGGGAGACGCACAGCAAATGCAGTTTGAATCGCCAGGTAATCGCCCCGGTGTGGTTCGCCCCTTAAATCCTCTGACTAATCCCAATCCATCCGTGCCTACCGCCTGTGCAATTCAACCAGAGAGACAAAGATCAGGTTCAAGACTCACAGGATTACCCACTCCTGACATTGGTTCAGTCACCCTGGAACGATTTCGACGATCGCTGCCGACTCCTGTTGGAACCAATCAGGTTGCCGCTGCTACGAATAGTGGCTATGTGCCCAGAGAAGAGATTACGTTAATTGACCCTACCAATTACGGCGATCGCTATGTGCGAGACATTGATGGCAATCCGGCCAATCTCAATCCGATCGTAGTTCTTCATGAAACAGTCGGATCCGCCAGTAGCGCCATCAACTTTTTTCGCACCCCCCACCCACGGGATGAAGACCAGGCCAGCTATCACACCCTGATTAAGCTGGATGGCACGGTCGTGTATCTCGTTCCGCCCGATAAACGGGCGTTTGGGGCAGGGAACTCGGTCTTCCAGGGGGCAAACGGCCCTGAAAGTGTGAAAACTCATCCACGCTTTCCGGCCTCAGTAAATAACTTTGCCTATCACATCTCCGTGGAAACGCCGCCCGACGGTAATCACAATGGTTACACCCACAGTGGTTACACTCCTGCTCAGTATCAGTCTCTGGCCTGGGTAGTCGCTAAAACAGGAGTCACCAGCGATCGCATCACCACGCACCAACTGGTCGATCGCTCTGGTGAGCGCATGGATCCCAGAAGCTTTAGCTTTGCCAACTTCTTCAAACTGTTGCAAACTTATCCTGCGACCAGTGAAATCGCTATCCGCTGTACCGTTCCGCCAGAAGCTCAACAGTCCTGACCTACAGCCGCTTTCACCCGGATTCACCCCGCCTCACCCCCTACATCCCATCCTCCAATTTCAGGGCTATAGCTCACTCATCTGACAATCGCTGTAACTTGGCGACATTGCGGCAATCCTGCCAGGTGTGCTTCACTGAATTTGACGGAGTTGGAATGATCTCGGTGAAACGGATTCAGTGGTGCGCTGATCAAGCAAAATCTTATCTTCATAAAACGCGCGGGGCCTCCTGCTCAGGTTTGCTGCTGGCGAGTTTTTTCGCGGCCTTCCCTGCTGCTGTTGTTGCCAAAACTGAGGGGATTCCTGCATCTCAATCTGAAACTTCTGAATTGCCGCATTTAGTTTCGGCTGTGCAAAAACCTACAAGTGGTCTGGCTAGCGATCGTCCCAATCGGCCTGAGACTCGTCCGCTGGATAAGTTTCCCACTTTTAATAGTGAGCAATTAGATCAGCAGTTGCGTCGTTATGCCAGGTTTGTAGCCACCTACGGAGTTCCAGATGTCTTGATCGTGGGCAGTTCCCGCTCATTTCAAGGAATTGATCCGCTAATTTTGCAACAGTCCCTGGCTCAACAAGGTCATCAGGAGGTGAAGGTATTTAATTTCGGTATTAATGGAGCGACGGCCCAGGTCGTCAACTGGCTGCTGCAAGACCTTTTACCTGCCGATCATTTGCCTCGGTTGATTGTCTGGGGAGATGGCGCACGGGCCTTTAACAGTGGTCGCATTGATCATACGTTTGATAAAATTGTGACCTCCCATGGCCATCAGTTGCTCAGTTTTGGGGTTCGCCCTGAACTACCCGCTCCCAAACGGCTTGATCTGGGGCAAGTTTGTATGAATAACCTGATGCCCTTGCTGTCCTCGCCTTTCACGGCTTCTCAGTCCCTGAGCAAATCCTTGTCTGAGGTTTCCTTCAAAAGCCTATTCTGTCAGCAATCTCTGCAAGCACTTATTCAACAGGCCGTAACTGCCACTTTCAAGCCGTTGCAATCAGATTTCAACTCAGAAGCTTTGGGCTTTCGGGTAGTGAATACCCAATTCACGCCAG
>JBBIQC010000151.1:7356-8997 GCA_037442585.1 Oscillatoriales cyanobacterium bin_317 | reverse complement strand
CATGTTGTAGCCCCGTTTGATGAGTGATTTTAGATTCATGAGCATCTAACACGAACTGAACTTCATCCAAGCGAATTAAGTAGGAAAGAAACATCATGAATCGGACTAATTCACCTTCCCTGGCTCTGTCTGCTGCTGTTGGTCTGGCGATCGCTTCATCCATGTTCGCCAGCAACCCTGCAGAAGCATTCACCCTGTCTATCAATCCCACCAACGGAAGTACTGAAAATACCGGTGCCAGCGCATTATTAGACTTTAACTTTGTGCAGGATGGCTCCAACGTTCTATTGAATCTGGGCATCAAAAATACAACCAATGGAAGCCTGGGTCTGGGAGCCACCCAAGCCACTCTTGTTGGTGTCGGCTTTGATTTGCCCTCGCTAATTAAGAACTTCACCTACAATGCCGGAACCAGCACGTTCACTAATCTTTATCAAAACGCAGCCCTGCAGCCCTATGGCACCTTTGACGTGGGGATTCGTTCCGCTGGCACCGGTAACTTTGCGGGTGGTAATCCGACAGCAGGGCTAAAGGCAGGGCAATCCACAATGGTTAGCTTCTTGTTCTCGGGTAGCAACTTAACTGCGCGTTCAGTGGAAGACTCTTTCCTGAATGGCATCAAGAGTGGATCCTTGGAGGTTGTTGGTCGCTTCCAGCAAGTCAATGCTGGGGGCGGTAGTGATAAAGTAATTGGCGGTCTGTTGCCTGAGTCTGGTGGTGGTAACTCTGCGGCTGTTCCAGAACCCACCACGATGCTGGGAGCGATCGCTGCAGGCGGAGCTTTCCTGGGCAGAAAGCGGCTGCAGCGCAAAAAGGAAGCTTAAGCAGAAGCCGGTGACTTCCTTAATTTGAACAGTTCTCAGTGAGATGTCAACGAATCGTCGTCCTTGAAGTTATTCAAAGACGGCGATTCATTTTGTTCCGGCCCCTACATCGGCAGCAATCAGGTCAGTGGGAGCACCTAAACCGTCGAGCATGGCCGCGACGCAGCCGTTGGATAGGTAGGCCGAAATCGGGCGTAATCTTCCGCTCGATCGGAAAAATGACTTAAGGGTTGCAGTTGGTGAAGAGGCAGATCTCCAGAAAAGCCCATCATGAATACTTGGCAGTGGTGTGTATTTGACACCTTAAAGTAACTATCATCTGGCCAAGATCGGTCTTCCGGATGTGGCAGAAATTACATACTTGGCCTAACCATTCTGTTATTCTCGCTTGTTGAGGAGGACGAGTGTCCTATAGATTTTGGTGTGTATTTTTGGTGTGAGGTTCAATGACAAACTGTTTTTCTTTCAACGGGTTGGGGCGGAATCGATCGACCGCCTTTGGGGCAGCACTGTTAATTTCTGGGGCCGCATTAGGGTTTGCAACACCGAAAGCCGTTGCAGACGAACCCTCTGGAGCAATGGATACTCTGTCTGGGGTCGCTGAATTGCACCAAGGCACTCCTGCTCCGGGCGATGATATAGCTCAGGTTACATCTGTTTCTCAGTTAACGGATGTAAAGCCAACCGACTGGGCGTATCAGGCACTGAAATCCCTGGTGGAACGCTATGGTTGTATTGTGGGCTATCCCGATAAGACCTATCGCAGCAATCGTGCGCTTAGCCGATGGGAATTTGCCGCTGGTCTGAATGCCTGTTT
>JBBIQC010000151.1:5642-7346 GCA_037442585.1 Oscillatoriales cyanobacterium bin_317 | reverse complement strand
ATTCAGGAACTGATTGCCGCAGCCACGGCTGATTTTGTCAGAAAGGAAGACCTGGAAACCGTGAAAAAGCTGCAAGAAGCCTTTGCGGCTGAACTGTCTGCGCTCCGCGGTCGAGTCGATGCGCTGGAGGTTCGTACCGCCACCCTGGAAAAGCAGCAGTTTTCCACGACGACCAAGCTCAGTGGGTTGACCTGGTTTAATGTGACAGGAGCAACATCCGGTGGGAAAAATGTCCGGTTTGAAGCTATCCCTGTGGATGGAGCAACTCCCAGTGCGGCTCCCGGTGGCGGAATTCGTTTAGCAGGACGAGATGCGGCAACGGGTAGCCCGATCGTTCTTACCACCGATCGGGCCGAAATTACCTTCAGCTATCTCACTTGGCTCACCCTCAATACCTCTTTCACGGGTAGAGACAGTCTGGTGACGCAACTGGCTGCCGGGAATGGCATTTCACCCGCGAACCAATTCGCTTCAGCAGGGTTCTTTAATTCCTGGGGAGTTCCCTTTACGGATCAATCGGCTGGGCCAGTGAATGGCAGTTCCCAGGTGGTGATTCACGATTTGTTCTATACCTTCCCGCTGGGTGAGGCTGTAAAGGTGACAGTTGGCCCCCGGGTGAACTGGTATCGCTACTTTGACTTTAACCGCTACACCTTCTTCCTGACCGGAGCCAGCAGCTTTGATTCGATCGGCAGTACCCAATCCAATGCGATCGATCGTGGGTCAGGAGCCGTCATTGAATGGGATATCAGCCCCCAACTGCGCTTTGCGGTGGCTTACCTGGGTGAGAATACAGAATTCCTGCCTGGAGACATCCCTGGGTTGAATACCTCCAGCAATCCCAACTTTGGTTTATTTGGAGGTAGCAATACGACAACAGCCGAGTTAACCTTCTCCCCTTCCCCCAAGTTCAACTTGCGCTTGATGTACAACTACTCCAGACTGCAGGCAGTCTTTGGCCAGGTTGGGGGTGCTGTGGGTGAACCCATTCCCTATGGTTATCTAGATGCTGGCCCAGGTTTTTCAGTTTATAACCCGGCGACTGGCTTTACCTCGGACGGTGGCTTGAAGTCTGCCACAGCGAATTTCTTTGCGGTTAACTTTGATTGGGCGATTACCAATGGGTTTGGCATCTTCGGACGTTACGGCTATAGCGATATCCGCTTGCAACCCATTGACAGAACGGTGAGTGTGCAATCCTTCCAGGTAGGTCTGGGTTTCCCCGATCTGCTGAAGCAGGGAGCATTAGGGGTGGTTACCTTCCTGATGCCAATGGACATCCGCAGTGGCAGACGTTACTTTGCCGCTGGGGGAGGTGATGGTGGCACCATGTACGAGTTGGAAGCCAGTTACTACTATCCCATCACGGACAACCTTGCCCTGGTTCCCGCCTTTTATGCCATCTTTAACCCTAATAACTTTGACAGCAACCCCAATGTGTACGTGTTCAACCTGAGAACCCAATTCAGTTTCTAGGGGCGATCGTCTAGAAACCGGGTTTCTGGCTTGCTACCGCTAAGACGGAGTAGCTTAACGATAAAGAAACCCGGTTTCTGAGGATGTTGTTCTACCTCGACTACAACAGTTGAGCCACCGTTTCGTAGAGGGCGGCGATCGCACAGGTGAAGCCAATACTGCTAAACTCAATGGTATCCCCTGTTTGGTAGATGTGGGGAACCCACAAGTTATTTGATTTGCGTTCAA
>JBBIQC010000151.1:0-5631 GCA_037442585.1 Oscillatoriales cyanobacterium bin_317 | reverse complement strand
GAATTTGGTTTTGGTGAACTAAGACATATTCCTCAAAGGTGGGATTGGATTTGTAATCCGCGAATTTATCACCGCGATCGAACGCCTCGGTGGAGTCGGATAGCACCTCAATAATCAGCTTAGGGTGCAGAATAAAATCTTCGTCCGAGCGGAGGTCGCGATCGTCGCAAGTAACGGCCAGATCAGGATAGTAGAAAAGATTGAGGGTAGGTAGACGCACTTTCATGTCAGTAGCGTAGGCAATGCAACCTGTACCTCGTAAATGATTGATCAGGAGGGCGGAGAGGTTCCCTGTGATGATCACGTGGGCTTTGCTGGCTCCTGCCATTGCCACCATTTGCCCCTGAAGATATTCGTGCTTGATGGGACTGATCCGCTCAAGTGCTAAATAGTCTTCTGGGGTAAAGTAGGTATGGCTTTTGCTAACAGTCACGACCGTTGCTCCCGTATAGTGATTGGCTCCCTAACAGGCTAACCAAAGCGGTTAGGGAAAAGCTGTTCTAGTAGAGGGTCAGTTTTTGCGATCGTCGCCTGTTTGGCAAATCGACGCGCTAAGGCTGGTACGATCGCAAGGGGATTGCTGAAACCTGAAAACAGATGCAAATTTTCCCAATCGGAGATCGGGCCAACCAATGGTAGACTATCCCGACTAAAGGCGATCAGACAGTGATGCCAGGTGCCAGGTACGTCTTGCAAAGCCGGAAGAATCGCTCCCACCTCAGAACGGATGGCGGTTTCACTGGCTGCCGCATCAAGCGGGGCAAAGGGATCCGTCAGAGCACGGCTAATTTGTCCCAACCGCATTCGCCCGTCTAAAAACTGAATTGCTCCCGCATCCAGGATGGCAGGCACAGGTTCATGTCCGGGGTGATCCCAGAGTGAATCAATTTCGGCTTGGCTGGCTCTGGCTTCCAGTTGAAAGCGCCGGGTTTGAGCAGGCATTACCAGCGATCGCAGCTTGATCTCCAGGGGGGGAGTTTCGATCAGTTCGGCATGAGTGAAGTATTGCGGAATGGCAATGCCCGCCTGCCGTAAGAAGATACGAGTGAGTGCTCCCGTACAGATCGCGATATTTTCAGCAGAATAAGTATTCTGGCGACCTTGAATGCCTTGAACCTGCTTCCCATCCCCTTTGAGAACTGCCATTGCGGCTTCAATCTGCAACGTGCCGCCCCGGTTGATGAAAGCCTGACGATAGGCTTCCACCAGTTTCCCTAAATTCACATGACCATGTTTAACGGTAAAGGCTCCCGCGATCGCGGCTGGATTGAGTAAAGGTTCTAACTCACAGGCTTGCTGCCGCTCCACATACTGAGGTGGCATAGCAAAGGCTTGGTAAGATTGGGCGATCGCTGGAATATCGGCATCTGGGGGAACGGTCAGCACCAGATTCAGTTCCCGGAATTCTGGGTCGCTCTCCAGTTCGTCAGCCAGCGATCGATGAATGGCGATGCCCTCTGCACACAATTGTCGAGTTAACTCTGTGGTTCCGGCCCAATAAGCAATCCCACCATATCCATAGCGGCTGGCTCCCTGCAGGGTGGCATCCCGTTCCAGCAGCAGCACCGACAGCCCCTGGTTGGCTAACTCGTAAGCCAGCGCGGTTCCAGTAATGCCTCCACCTACCACAATCCAATCAAATTTGTTCATGACTGTGATGGATTCACTTAACTGAGGCCCGATTTAAGCTGCTGTTTTGCCTCTTCCAAAGCGGCGGGCAGTTTGCTGTCATCCCGTCCGCCAGCCTGGGCCAGGTTCGGACGGCCACCGCCCCCACCGCCACACAGCTTGGCGATCGCACCCACCAATTTTCCGGCCTGCAAGCCTTTTTTCACCACTTCTGGACTGAAGGCGGCAACCAGACTGACTTTTCCGGGTTCAGGCACCGAACCAAGCACAACCGCACTGTTGGGCAGTTTTTGCTGCAGTTGTTCCGCCGCCGTTTTCAGGGAATCGGGATCCACACCCGCCAGCTCCGCCACCAAAATCTTGAAGTCACCTACAGCCTCCGCTTGGGCCAGCAGACTGTCTGCTTTGGCTAATGCCAGTTGGGACTTTACGGCTTCCAGTTGCTTCTGGGTAGCCTTCAATTCATTTTGTAAGGTGGTAATGCGATCGGGAATTTCTTCTGGTTTCACCTTAAAGCGATCGCTCAGATCCTTCACGATGGCATCTCGTACATTCAGGTACTCCAGCACAGAAGGGCCAGCCACCGCTTCAATGCGGCGAATGCCAGCCGCCACGCCCGACTCGGAAATAATTTTAAATAAACCAATTTCAGCCGTGTTACTGACGTGGGTGCCCCCACATAGCTCCATCGAGACTCCGGGCACATCCAGCACCCGCACCTCATTGGCGTATTTTTCGCCAAACATGGCGATCGCCCCCCGTGCTTTGGCCTCCGCCAGCGGCAGAATGTAGGTTTGGGCCGTGTGAGCCTCAGCAATCCAGGTATTGATTAAATCCTCAATCTGTTGCAGTTCATCGGCTGTTACCGGGCGGGGACAGTGGAAATCAAACCGCAGGCGATCGAACGCGACCAGAGAACCTGCCTGGGAAATCTGATCATCGACAATCTGCTTGAGGGCCGCTTGCAGCAGGTGAGTGGCGGTATGGTTGGCCTGGGCACGCCGACGACAGGCCAGATCAATCTGAGCATTGACCACATCCGCCACATGCAGAGTGCCCCGCTCAATCCGTCCGTAGTGAACGTAGAAGCCGGATTCCTTCTGGACATCGTGAATCCGTACCAGAACGTTTTCGCCGGAGAAATAGCCACGATCGCCCACCTGCCCTCCCGACTCCGCATAAAAAGGCGTTTGATCCAGAATCACCTGGACTTCCGTACCGGCTTCGGCCAGCGTGACACTATGGCCACCCACCATCAGAGCCTGGACTTCAGCTTCCGTCGCGGGTTGGACGTATCCTAGAAATTCGGTTTCATGAATGTGATCCGCCAGTTGATTCAGGGATCCCTGGACGGTCAGGTCGATGGTTTCTACGGCATTTCGCGATCGCTGCCGTTGTTTTTCCATCTCTGCCTGGAAGCCTTCCAGAGCGACAGTGAGTCCTTTTTCAGCCGCAATTTCCTGCGTCAATTCCAGGGGGAAGCCATAGGTGTCATACAGAATGAAGGCATTTTCACCGGGAATTTGTCCCCCAGGGCCAATTTTTTCAATCAGCGTCGCCAGTTCCCGTTCGCCAAATTCCAGGGTCTTGAGGAAGCGAATTTCCTCCCGTTGTAGCGCCAGTTTGATCGTCAGTTCCATGCGCCGCACATGCGGATAGGCATCTTCAGCCAGGGCGATCGCCGTTTCAGCCACCTGGGGCGTAAATTCCTGGTTAATCCCAATCAGCCGCCCGTAGCGAATCACTCGGCGAATCAGTCGCCGCAGCACATAACCCCGTCCTTCATTGGAGGCGGTAATCCCATCGGCCAGCATGTGAACCACGGCTCGAATATGGTCACCGATCACCTTGAGAGCAACTTTTGTCGATTCATCGGCTTTGGCGTAATCAATGCCCGCAATTTCAGATGCTGTTTGGACGATCGGAAAAATCAGATCGGTTTCGTAATTATTGGGTACTTGCTGGAGGATTTGCGCCATCCGCTCCAGACCCATCCCCGTATCAATATTTTTGCTTTTCAGGGGAGTTAATTTGCCGTCCACATCCCGGTTGTATTGCATAAACACGAGGTTGTAGAACTCGATGAAGCGACTGTCATCTTCCAGGTCGATATGGTCATCACCCAGTTCCGGCTTGAAGTCGTAATACAACTCGGAACAGGGGCCACAGGGACCCGTGGGGCCAGACACCCAGAAGTTATCATCCGCTCCCATGCGTTGAATCCGGTGCTCTGGAATGCCGATTTCGTCGCGCCAGATGGCAAAAGCTTCGTCATCTTCTTCAAACACACTGACGACCACTCGTTCGGGAGGAAGGCCAAACACCTGAGTCGATAACTCCCAGGCCCAGGCGATCGCTTGGGACTTGAAGTAGTCGCCAAAGCTGAAATTCCCCAGCATCTCAAAGAAGGTGTGGTGCCGTGCCGTCCGCCCTACATTTTCAATGTCATTGGTACGAATACATTTCTGGGCGGTCGTGGCTCGGGAAAACTCCGCCGCTCGCTGGCCCAAAAAAATCGGCTTGAAGGGTAACATTCCGGCGATCGTCAACAGAACGGTCGGATCCTCTGGCACCAGGGAAGCACTGGGGAGAATCTTGTGTCCTTTACTCGCAAAAAATTCCAGGAAGGTTTGCCGAATTTGAGCACCACTTAGGGGAGTAAGCATTGGAGTTTGCAAAAAGTACTGTGCGTGATTACAAAACAATCTTTCTTAATCATGCCGCATGATCACGGCAACTCTCATGGCGATTACCATCGAGTTGGCACAGATACACCCTATTTCTTAAATGCCCCAAAATGCTCCGGAATGTGCCTCACACATCTCCTAAAATTTGTCGATTCAGCTCCAGAATGGGACAAAATAGGCTGGCCTGATTGGGAGTGAGGAACTGTTGCACGACCTCCTGCATTACCTGGTAGGTGATCGCACAATTTTTTTGGGTGCCAAATGCTTTCATAACAGTTCGGAACCAGTACAGCAGCCGTTCGCGCAGGGTATTGGGGTCATCCAGTAGCAGGGCGATCGCGGAGTATCGAAGCACTCGGATGGTGTCCCGCTTCCACTTTGCTTCGATATGTTCCTGTTGAAAACTAGCCGGATCGAGCTTCTTGACCCTGCTTAGCACCTGCTGAACAATCATTGCTTCGGCTACCTGCAACCGTTGATAAGTCTGAACTCTCAGGTAGAAGGAACGGGCATAGTGATCCATGAATTTAAGCTCATCATCCGTGGCATAGCGGCCATCTGCGACATCGCTCAACTGCTTCAACTGGCTCAGCATGACTCTTTACTCTCTCCCTGGTAGGTTCTAATGTAGTTTATATATCTCTTGACTGGGAAAAATAAGTTCCAAGGGTAAAACTGGTGGTGTCCTCAATTTGCTTCAGCATCGATCGGGTAATCAGCTTGCCTGCTTCCACCAGCACCTGCCCTGTAATAGGATGGAGCAGATCCTGTTCAGCCCGCCGTCCAATCAGTGCCTCAATATCCTTAATGGAATTGATATACATCCCAGGCGGCAGTTCAACCACCACCCCATTTTGCAAAACCCTGGCCTGACATGCTAACCGAGAGTTAGGCTTACAGGTGGTAATGACTTCCAGCGTTCGTTGTTCTCGACGGTTAACCGGAGACAACGCCTCCATCCCTTGCTGTACGTAAATATGGCAGGTCGCGCACATTCCCCGACCACCACATTCCTTGAGGACGTCCAGATCCTTATTCAGCAACACAGAGAGCAGATTGCCATTCGTTTCAACGGCCGTTTCCTGGGCGATCGGCTCCAGGCGGACAATTTTCGCCATCTCAACAAGCTCCTACAGATAAAAGGGCGTTGATCATTAATCATCAGTCAACGGTTGGTACGAGGCACAGCCAACTAGCTGACCAAGGACAAAGGACCAATGACCAATGACTAATAACTCTATCTAGTCAACCCCAAAGTAAAGATTTTTGTTCATCCGTCAGGTCTGCTTGCTGGATCAAATCGGGAAAGTTTCGC
>JBBIQC010000150.1:0-9005 GCA_037442585.1 Oscillatoriales cyanobacterium bin_317 | reverse complement strand
TTGAGCCGCTTCTACATGACGGGCACTCAAGTAAAGACAAAGACTGGCTTGATGAGCCGCCAACGATGCCAGTTCTTCTGTTGCAGGCACTTGAGTCCGGCCACTCACACGAGTCAAGATGATGGTTTGGACTAATCCCGGCACCGTTAATTCCACTCGCAGTTTTGCCGCCGCGGCCTGAAATGCACTGATCCCTGGCACTACTTCAAAGGGAACCTCTGCTGCCAATAACGCTTGCATTTGCTCTTGCACCGCTCCATACAAGCTGGGATCACCCGAATGCAGCCGTACCACCGATTTACCTGCCTTCACCCGCGCGATCAAGATCGGTAGGATGTCCTCTAAAACTTTGTTGGCTGTTCGGATGATTTCAGCATCCGATCGTGTCCCAGCTAAAACCTGTTGGGGAACCAGAGAGTCTGCCAGCACAATTACATCAGCTTGGGCCAGTAATCGCTGTGCTTTCACCGTCAGCAATTCAGGATCTCCTGGGCCTGCTCCCACAATGTAAACAGCAGGGGGGAATGGGTGGGTGGATGGAACAGATGAGGTCGTCATAGAGGTGGGGATCAGCTATGGGGATTAGGGATTAGGAATTAGGGATTAGGAATTGGGGATTAGGGATTGGGGATTAGGGATTGGCGATTCATCGAGTCTGCATCGAATTGGGGGTGAAAGATTCGGCAGGGTACTGGGGAATGTAAATTTTTCTAAAGCTTTCCCCATTATTAGCGTGAATTCGAGTAAATAGATCCATCCATACGCTATACCTGGTGGTGTGATTGCCATCTTACGTTCAGGCGTGGCTTGTTAGAGGGATTTTTAGCAACCCTCAAGCATCACAGGTCACCAGCGCCAAGTTTAGCGCCAAATTTGTGAATGCGCTCAGCCCAAAGCCATGAAAAACTCTCAAAATAATTCTCCCCATCCATGTTTTCACTCCTCCTCTGCCGCTAGTGAGTTGAAATTCTGGCTACCGTTGGGGGTGATGGGAACACTGGTATCCGGGACGATCGCGCTGTTTCCTCTGACTGCTCAGGCCGCATCCCTGACTCAGTGGCATTATGATCCCACCACCAACCGCCTGGAAGTCACCGTAGATCAAGGAACCACTCCCCGGTATTTCTTGATGGCACAACCCGCCCGCATTGTCCTGGATTTACCCGATACCGCCGTTGGTACCGTCAAATCTCAAGCCACCTACTCTGGTGCAATTCGTCAAATCCGAGTTTCTCAATTTCAACCCGGATTAACCCGCATTGTGATGGAACTGTCCCCGGATGTGGAATTGGCTCCGGGGCAAGTCAAGTTAGAGAAAGCCAATCACTCCACCGAAACCTCCCGCTGGGTACTCCATCCCCTGATTGCTCAGGCATCGCCAATTCAGCCCTCTGCCAAAATTCCGGCTCCTGCCCCCACCCCCCCTGTGGTTTCAGAACCTCCTCCCCCTACTCAATCTGCTGTCCCACTCCCCTCGAATGAGCATTCTCATCCCTTACCCTCCGCCCCCTTCCCCGTTGAAAGTCCTGCTCCCGTTCGGGTGCCTCCCTTAAGTTCGGAACCTGTTCCAGCGACAGGGAATCGCGTACAGCCCGAAATATCAGTTCCTGCTCAAGTGGTCAAGGCCGAAAAAATCCTTCCTCCCCCAACTCCGATCCCCATCGGTTCAGATGATGGCTTCAAGGATCCAGATTCCTCTCAATCGGGTCAGGCCCTATTACCTGCCTCAAAAACACCGCTGCCGCCCAGTTCATCCCCTGCGGAACTGGCGATCGATACCCGTAACGCCATTAAAATTTCCGTCCCGCCCCCCCTGTCAGGCATCCCAACAGCAACCCCAAGCCCATCTGCGATTACCGGCAAGCCTCTGGCTCCTGCTTCGGTTACACCGCCTGTCACCCCAAGCTCATCCACAATTGCTGCCAAACCTCTGGCTCCTGCTTCGGCGACACCACCTGTTACCAACTCTCTGCCTGCGAAACCGTCTGCGATCGTGGCACCTCCACCCGTCATGAATTCCTTCGCAACGGAGATGCCTTCTACAGTCCGGGTCTTACCAAAGACCGCTCCTACCATCAGCGTTCCACCATTGAGCAATCCTCAGTCTGGTTCAGTGCCTTCTGGGAACGCTACTCCATCCCTGACTGCTGTTGCACAGGCCACAACCCCATTGCCTCCCCAGGTACAACTTCCTCCTTTGGCTCCCCTGCCCGGTGCTCCTTCTCCCCAGTCCACTGCTCTCCCGGCACCTACGATTCAGGGAGGAATACCCCCTACCTCGATCGGAGGCACCGTTCCGGCGGCCAGCACGTTCCCAGGAGCAGAGGGATTACCGACCTCCGCAGTTCCCAGTCTTCCAGCCAATCAGACTCCTTTAGTAACGGTTCCTCCTCTGGCCCCCAATGCCAGTCAAGCTGTTCCTCCAAGACAGGCTCCGGTTGTCTCCCGGCCATCGGTGGCACCCACGATCGCTCCTCCGGCTTCTGCGTCCTCGGTGCCATCGCAACCCACACCAACCTTCGGTTCCCCAGAGGTAGCGACAACTCAGCCCAAAGCCAAGCCATCGACAGTTGAATTTGGGCAACCCTTACCGACTACAGGAGCGATCGCCTTAAATACCTTCCCACGCGGAGTTCCCACCTATCGCATGCCCCCTTTGCAACCTGCACAGCCTGACACCGTTCAACCTGCCAGTGTTCAACAGGCGTTCTTCCAATCTCCAAATCCATCAGTTCTATTACCACTGGGAGCAACCTTAAATCTGGTTTATCCGGGAACTACCTCCTTAAAACTCCCCTCTGGGCCACCTTTACAGGAGGTGCTCCTGCTACAAACTGAAGTGCGAGACGCAACGGGAAACGTAATTTTTCCTCAAGGCAGTTATGTCCTGGGTCGGTTTGATAGCAATGGCAGTGGCAGTAAGTTTATCGCTCAGGCGATCGCAGTAGGTGAGAAAACCATTCCTCTCGCAGCCGAGTCCAATCCTCTGAGTAACAACCGGGAGTTATCTACCACTTCAATGGCGATCGGTTCTGGAGTAGGAGCGCTGTTGGGCGGAGTCGTCAGCAGTTTTTCAGGACTGGGATTGGTAGGTGGTGCAGCGGCTGGAGCAGCAACCTCATTTCTGGCTTCCCCTAAACAAGTCACCTTACAACCGGGACAAGTGATTCAGGTGCAAGTCAAACAGGATCTGGTAATTCGGTAGCAATTGAGGATGGAGGAGGGATGGGGGAATGTGATGACAAGATGTGGAATCCCACCTTCTCCTCCGACTTCTATTGGCCCACCAATGAAAAAAAGGGTAGATAACTGGTTGCTCTCCGGTTCATCCACCCTTTTTCAAGATTCAGGATGCAATTCTAGAATCGGTTATTTTCTGATTCGCCAGCCCGACCTGTTGGGCCTTTATCCAGGAACAGATTCTTGGCGACATCATTCTGATAAATGCAATCGATTTGGGGATTATCCTCTAAGGATCTGGTAAAGCCGAAGGTATTCATTCGCTGTTTACAACTGCGTACCTGCTCCTGGTTCACTAATCCCCGTTGTTCCAGAATTGACCAGTTGTTGTTCCGCAACACGCAACCGGGTTGGGAAACGGGTTGGGACACAAAGAAGTTAAGGGGATTGAGGGTCACGAATACCCGCATATCCGTGACGATCGCACTGGCTCCAAACTGCACACAGAGATCGGAATTGGGCGCTTTATTGTCCAACTCGTACTGAGTCACAATTTTGGTACCACCTGTATTCGCACCCAGACTGCCCATTGAGGCAAAGGCCATGCCAACCCCAATTCCAAGAATGAACACGCCCGCCAGGACAAAAATTGTAGTGGCATTAAACAGGGATGCCAGGAAGGATTTACGGGGTTGTTGGACAGAGGGTTGAGGGCTTGACTTTTCCTCAGCAGGCCCATAGTCATCAAAATTGCGATCGTAGTCACGATCGTAATTATTGCTATAGCCCGGAGATCGGGGACGACGTTTTGCCATAGATCCTTGCAGTTTGGGAAGTTAGGAATTGATCTGTGTTAAACCTTGTCCAGGTGCAGAACCGTAATTTCTCTGATCGGAAAAAGGCCGTTCTCTCGCTGGACTTGGTTTAGATTCACAATAGCTCTTTATCTAGTATGCCTTGAACTTTTGTTGACTAGACAGCAACAGCCCTCATGGCGGTGATCAAGATCAACAGCAATGGGAATTGGGGTAATAGAAGTTAAGGAAAGAAACTGGTGAGATCAAATTCAGGTGTGAAAGGAGAACGGCTGCGATCGCTCAAAGCACTCTGTAACAAAACTTAGTAGCAATTTCATACAGATGCGTTAGAGTTCTCATAAATTTAATTTCACAAATCCTTAAAGTTCAACTCCATAACTGGATTCTTCTGTAAACCAATGACCCCTAATGATATAACTCAATCTCTTAACCTGGCTCGTGCCCTCGGCCTGGTTGTTTCTAGTCGCATTATTAATGGTGTGATGTACGTTTACAATGCGGCTGGTCAGGCAAAACCGTGGGATAACTTTGCCGCCGAATATCCTTTAGAACGGTTGCAAGCGATGGCTACCCGCGCCCAGCTTCGGCAAAAGCCTGCTCACTGAGAGAAAAGGTAGAAGACACGCTTCTACCTTTTTTCAAGTGGGTCTAAAACTGGCGCAGGAAGCGTAAATCGCTGGTGTACAAGCGACGAATATCGTCGATTTGGTGTAATACAGCGGCCAATCGTTCAACACCCAGTCCACCCGCAAACCCGATGTAAACTTCCGGGTCATACCCAACTGCCTTCAGGACGTTAGGATCAACCATGCCGCAACCCATAATTTCCAGCCAGGGTCCTTTCCACTGCAAATCGACTTCTGCCGAAGGTTCCGTGAAGGGGAAGAAACTGGGCCGCATTCGAATTGGCACTTCTCCGAACAATTGTTCCAGGAACATCCGGATCGTCCCTTTCAGATCGGTGAAGGTTAAGCCCTCATCGATCGCCAGAAACTCAATTTGGTTGAACACCGCTGTATGGGTGGCATCTACCGTATCCCGACGGTAACACCGACCCGGCATGACAATTCGTACAGGGGGTTCGTTGGCCTCCATATACCGGATTTGCACCGAAGATGTGTGAGTCCGCAGAATATTGCCATCGGGCAGATACAGGGTATCCTGCATATCTCTCGCCGGATGGTCGGGCAAGAAGTTGAGCGCCTCAAAGTTATAGTAGTCCGTCTCCATCTCTGGGCCTTCTGCCACCGTGTAACCCAATCCCACAAAGATGTCGATCACCCGATCCATCATGCCGTTCAGGGGATGAATGCGCCCCTGGGGACGGTATACTCCCGGCATGGTGACATCCAGGGTTTCAGATTCCAGTTGGGCCTGCAATTGAGCGGTTTGTAAGGCAGTGCGGCGTTGCTCCAGGTCAACCTGGATAGCATCTTTCACTTCATTGGCCCGCGCCCCAATCCGAGGACGATCGCTGGCCGCCAATTTCCCCATGCTTCCCAACACCTGGGGAATTGGCCCTTTTTTGCCCAAATACTTCACGCGCAGTTGTTCTAATTGCTCCAGGGAATCTGCTGCGGCTAACGCTTGCTGGGCTTCCAGGCGGATGGCATCAAGTTGAGCTTCTAAATCGGCAGACTGAACAGTCATAGAAAGGTTAAGAGGTCTACCCTACCAGTTTAGTAGAGGTTGGAGAGGTCTTCTGCGACGACAGGGGGCGAAATTAGAGAAAATCGTAGAGTTTGCACTGTACACCCTGGACGAAGATACTTTACCTGACGGAACCCTTCAAGCAATGAGACTACTGATTAGTAATGACGATGGCATTTTTGCGTTAGGCATCCGGTCTTTGGCCAACCAACTCGCGGCAGCCGGACACGAAGTTAGTGTAGTGTGCCCCGATCGCGAGCGATCGGCCACCGGACACGGCTTAACCCTGCACCAACCGATTCGCGCAGAAGTCGTAGAGTCCGTGTTTCACCCTACTGTAAAAGCCTGGGCCTGCTCTGGAACTCCAGCCGATTGCGTGAAGTTAGCGCTGTGGGCATTGTTAGAGGACAAACCCGATCTGGTTCTTTCTGGCATCAATCATGGCTCCAATTTAGGTACGGATGTACTGTATTCAGGCACTGTATCCGCCGCGATGGAGGGTGTGGTTGAAGGGATTCCTAGCATTGCCTTGAGTTTGACCAGTTTTACCTCTCAAGACTTTGGCCCTGCAGCGGCCTTTGCTCAATCTTTAGTGGCCAAACTGGAGAAACAGTGCCTTCCGGAAATTCTGCTGAATGTGAATGTGCCTGCAGTGGCAGCGGAGGCGATCGCGGGAGTTGCCATCACTCGTCAGGGCATCCGGCGATATATTGATGTATTTGAAAAACGGATTGACCCCCGGGGCAAAACCTATTATTGGTTAGCGGGTGAATTACTGGAGGACGTTGAGGAGGCAGGTTACTTAGCAGATCAGGCTCCTACTGATGTACAGGCAATTCGCAATAATTACATCACCATTACCCCCCTGCAATATAACCTCACCTGTGCCAGCAGTCTAACCCTGTTGAAGAATTTAGCATTGGACTTTCCCAGGGATTGCCAACAAAATACCTTGCGTTAAGCATCAGGAACGGAAAATGGGCACTTTAACAAAGTGTCCCGATCTGCAATTTGTCAGGAAGCCCTTGTCTCGGTAAAATCCCAGATAACTAAATGGCTCTTGTGTGTGCGCTAGGTCACTTTAAACCTGAGATCTTGGTCACTGCCGAGTCAAAAAATTTCTTTATGCTCCATAGAGGGGTGGTATAGATTTTGCTCCCTGAGCATCCAACACACTCAAGATAAACTTTGTCTAAGTCCAGAAGCGAGTTGCTTCTCACAGGAAACATCAGATTCTGGTTGGCCCTGGTTTATCTCTCCACCTCAGAAGGGTGAACTTGGAAATTGGATTACAGTCTGCGAGAGATCTCCATGTCCGGTTTATTAGAACACTTTGTTATCAACTTCTGGGGAGTTCGAGGAAGTATTGCCAGTCCTGGAACAGCAACGGTTCGCTATGGCGGTAATACACCCTGTGTGGAAATGCAGGTTGGAGGGAAACGACTGATCTTTGATGGGGGCACGGGAATCCGCGTGTTGGGCCAGTCGTTGCTCTCCCAAATGCCTGTAGAAGGGCACCTGTTTTTTACCCACTCCCACTGGGATCATATTCAGGGCTTTCCGTTTTTTGCGCCTGCTTTCATTAAAGGCAATCATTTTTCCATTTACGGCGCGATCGCCCCTGATGGCTCCACCATTGAACAGCGGCTAACGGATCAAATGAATCATCCCAACTTTCCAGTTCCGTTACAGGTGATGGGAGCGGATCTGAGGTTTATTGATGTACAAATCGGAGTGCCGGTTCAAATTGGGGATATTCGCGTGGAAAATGCTCCCCTCAATCACCCTGGTCAGGCGATCGGCTATCGAGTGGACTGGCAGGGCTACTCCGCCGCTTATGTCACCGATACCGAGCATTTTCCCGATCGACTGGATGAGCACGTCTTGAAACTGGCAGACCAGGCCGATGTGCTGATTTATGACGCAACCTATTCCGATGAGGAGTACTACTCAGAAACAGCCAGCAAAATCGGGTGGGGCCATTCTACCTGGCAAGAAGCCGTCAAAATTGCCAAAGCTGCAGGCGTAAAAACCCTGGTCATTTTCCATCACGATCCGCTCCATGATGATGCATATCTGGATGAAATTGGTACTCAGGTGAAACGAGCCTTTCCCGGTGGACTGATGGCCAGAGAAGGATTGTCAATTCCGCTATATACTCCTCCTTTGACCTCCAGAGTTTATGCAAAAAGCAAAGGTTTCAGTTCAACCCACTGGAAGAGAAACAAGTATGTCAAAATGTAAAGCGTGCGAGTAACTTCTACGCTAACCAACAGTCTGACCCCCACTGCCGTTGCTCTGGGAAATTTTGATGGGATTCATCAAGGGCATCGGCAAGTCATTCAGCCTATCCTCAAATCGCTCGATCGCCCCAATCCGCCTCCTTACACCACAGTCGTTACGTTCCATCCCCATCCTCAAGAGTTTTTTACAGGCCAGCCTCGCAGTCTGCTCACCCCCCTGGAAGAAAAAGTGGCTCAGTTGCAAATTCTGGGCGTGGATCAACTGGTCATGCTTCCCTTCGATCGGGAATTAGCCAGCCTAACGCCAGAGCATTTTGTGGCAGAGATTTTAGTCAAAGGCTTACAAGCTAAGCAAATCAGCGTGGGGCAGGACTTTTGCTTTGGCCGACAACGCACGGGAACGGCTCAGGATTTGTGCATGATCGCGGCAGAGTATGGCATCGACGTGACGATCGCTCCCCTGAAATTGCTGGATGGTCATCGGATCAGTAGCTCAGCGATTCGGGCCGCCCTGCAGCAGGGGGATATTCAACAGGCGAATTATTTACTGGGACGGCCCTATAGCCTGGTCGGAGAAGTGGTTCAGGGGCAGCAGGTAGGCCGCAAACTGGGGTTTCCGACTGCCAATCTGAAGTTTCCCCCAGAAAAGTTTTTGCCTCGCTTGGGCGTGTATGCGGTTTGGGCAAATTTGTGCGATCGCATCAATGGCGTACTCACTGAATCCAATTCAGTCATTCCCGGTGTGATGAATTTGGGCTATCGTCCCACCGTTAATGGCAACTGCTTAGTAGCAGAAGTGCATCTGTTCGACTGGTCAGCCGACTTGTATGGCAAGACGCTATCCGTCCACTTTAGTCAATTTATTCGATCAGAGCAAAAATTCGCCGCCTTAGATGAATTGAAAGTTCAGATTCAATCCGACTGTTTAGCAGCTAAAGTTGTTCTGTCGAATTTCAACCATCCTTGAGCTACTCCCACTGGCTTTAGTTTTCGAGTGCCAATGGTCATGGATTGTTCCCCTACTCCCTACTCCCTCGGCCAACGCTTTCGGGTGCTAATGGTCACGACAGTTGCTCTCTTAATCCTGAAACACCTGGATGCTGCCGGAATAGCA
>JBBIQC010000149.1:8023-9125 GCA_037442585.1 Oscillatoriales cyanobacterium bin_317 | reverse complement strand
CGATGAACGGCGCTTTAAGACCAGTTCCTGGCAGAGTGCGATGACGGTTCCGGGTCGTCGGGAAGCGGAAGTGATGGCGGCTGTGCAGGCGTTTGTGGCAGAGCACAGTCGGGATTATGTACGGCTGGTCGGTGTGGATCCCAAAGCAAAACGTCGGGTGGCGGAAGTGATTGTTCACCGCCCCAATGGGAAGTCGGGTGGCAATGCGGCTTCAGCAAGCAATTATTCCGGTACAACCTATAATGCTCCTTCCTCTCCCTATACTCCACCTGCAGCAGGACAGGGGAGTAGTAATGGGTCTGTCGGTGGGGCTGTGGCTGAACAAGTCCGTCAGTTATTAGCTCAAGGCTATCGAATTGGAGCCGAGTATGCGGATGAGCGTCGCTTTAAGACCAGTTCCTGGCAAAGTGGCGGTTCCATCCCAGGAGGACGGGACTCAGAAGTGCTCTCTGCCCTGAATGCGTTTATGCATGACCATGCCGGAGAGTATGTGCGGCTGATTGGGATTGATCCAAAGGCGAAGCGCCGGGTGGTCGAAACCGTTATTCAGCAGCCGAATGGTCGCTAATCAGGAGTTGTGAAAGTTGAGAGTTACGAGTTGAAAGTTGAGAGTGAAATCAATTCATAACTTCTAACTTTCAACTTCACAGAGGGGGTTCCATGTCCTTGCCGCTATCCTTGCAACTGCGACCTGTCAGTACGTCTCATTACTACATCAGTGGAGATGTCACGATTCAGGCGGGGGTTGCGATCGCTCCTGGCGTGCTGATTCAGGCGGATCCAAACAGTCGGATTGTAATTAAAACCGGAGCCTGTATTGGGATTGGCTCGATTTTGCACGCCTACAGCGGCACGTTGGAAGTGGGGGAAGGAGCCAATATCGGTGCCGAAGTGCTGCTAGTGGGAGCAGTCAAAATCGGGGCTAATGCCTGTATTGGAGCCGCCACCACCATTTATAACGGCTCTGTGGAATGGGGGCAGATGATTCCTCCCGGATCGTTGATTGGCGACCCCAGCCGTCACCCTGAAGAGTTGAAAGCGACGGATACAGTCATCTATCCCCCCATCGAGGAAGCCTGCGTAGAAGTACAGGAGAATTCCC
>JBBIQC010000149.1:0-8002 GCA_037442585.1 Oscillatoriales cyanobacterium bin_317 | reverse complement strand
GCTGGCTGAAACTGAAAATTCATCTAACTCAAAGCTGGAAACTCAGGCTTCTGGAGTGAATGTCTACGGCCAGGTGTATGTGAATCAACTGCTGGTCAAACTGTTTCCCAATCGTCAACCTAGCCCTCCACCACCCACTCCTGAGCCATTGCCATCTACGGATGATCCTTGGGAGGACTAAAGCATCCTTTAACAGCCTGGGAAGAGCATTTTAGCCTTAGATCCCCCTAAATCCCCCTTAACAAGGGGGACTTTGAATGGTTCGGTTCCCTCCTTTTTAAGGAGGCTTAGGGAGAATCAAAAGGCTTTCAAACACCACTCAGCAGATCATTAACTGGAAGTACTCAGGGAACTTCCGGGTCAGTGAATTGCAGTTAGGATAAGAGTAACTACCGGATCTCGCCCTTCTAGATTGAATGAGCCGACGCGAAGATTTTACTGATACCGCTTTGGGGTTGGTTTCTGCCCAGAGTTTTCCCGCGATCGTCGGGATTGCCGACCACATGCTGAAGTCCTCCGGGGTGACGCTGGTGGGCTATGAGAAGATTGGCAGCGGTCATTGTACGGCCATTGTCCGGGGTTCTGTGGCGGATGTCCGGTTGGCGGTTCAGGAAGGAGCCGAACGGGCAGAACAATTTGGCCAGAAGCTGTCAACGCTGGTGATTCCTCGTCCCATGCCGAACCTGGAAGTTGTGCTGCCGATCGGTAATCGGTTGGCCCAATTAGCCACCGGACGGGGACATAGTAAGTTGAGCAATCAGGCCGTTGGTTTACTGGAAACTCGGGGCTTTCCAGCCATGGTCGGGGCGGCGGATGCGATGCTCAAGTCTGCAGATGTGGTATTGGCGGCTTATGAAACCATCGGGGCCGGATTGTGTACGGCGATCGTACGCGGCTCCGTGGCCAATGTCGCCGTGGCCCTGGATGCCGGGATGGTTGAGGCTGAGCGAATTGGGGAACTGCATGCGGTAATGCTGGTGCCCCGTCCCCTGGAAGATCTGGATCAAACTCTACCATTGGCCAGTTGCTGGATCGAAGAGATGCAGCCATTACGGATTCCTCTATCAGTTAAGGAAACGGAAAAAGACGTAGTGGCTTTACCGGAATTGAAGCAGGAGCGGCAGGAATTAGCCTTAAGTGAAGGGGTGCGTCCTTTATCAGACCTGACCCAACCCGAACCTGAGTTGGAGGTTGTCCCGCTGCAAGAATTGAGGGAAAACTCTAAACCTGATTTGGCTGAGCCAGAGCCAACTCTGGATTTGTCTCAACCAGAAGCAATTGAAAGCCTGGAAACGGAAGCGATTCCTGTGATCGCTGAAGTAGACCTGGAACCCTCTCCTGATGAATCGGTGTCAAAGCTGGCTCAACCGGAACCAAAAGCGATCCGCCAGCGGCATCGTGCTAAATATCCGCGTCGGCCCTAAGCTAACGTTTCGGGACAGTAACCCAAGCCACGAACAAACTGACTGCGGAACTCTTCAATTTCTTCGCGATCGGGCAAGCCATGAGACACGATCGCTACCTGATAGCGTTGCATCACATCGACTGGAGATTGACCCGTTTCCAATCCCCACAAAGCCATCTGAACTCGAATATCTGGAGTATAGGGAACGCCCAACTCATTCATAAATGCCTGAAAATCTCCGTGTTGATGCGGTTCCAGATACTCTCTCATTTTGATGCGGACGATCCAGCCGTCAATCTGATGAATCACAGTCAGGAATTGAACGGGCAGCCGTCCACTGTAAAGATACTCAACCACTCTCAAGGTAAGACTGGTATTGGCGAGGTAGTAGAGGTAATCCATAGTTTCGTCTACCCAATGGGCAATGCATACACCTCTATCCTCGATCGCAACCACAAATCGCAACAGGGGAGAAGCCCTCCATTACCAGAGGGATTTCACCCAATTCTGAAGAAAGGCAGAAGGCGGGAGGCAGAGGGCAGAAGGAAGAATGATTGATTATTTAATCCTTATTCCTTTGAAAATCTTAAGAATGGTTTAATGAAGGCAGATTCAGTGTTGGATGTGCCCAGTGGATTGCGATCGCTTATTGTCCGCTTACGATTACAGCCTCCCCCCAGACCGGATTGCTCAGGCTCCTGTTGTTCCCAGAGACAGCGCCCGTCTGTTAGTCGTGAAAGATGCCAATGACCACACTCACGCCATCTTTCGGGATTTGCCGCAAGTACTCAAACCGGGCGACCTGCTGGTTTTGAACAATACCCGCGTCCTACCCGCCCGTTTGTACGGCCATAAACCCAGTGGCCTGTCGGTGGAAATCCTGCTACTGGAACCCCAGCCCGATGAGACTACAGCCGTCGATGATTTTTCGACTCGCTGGTTGGCGCTGGTGAAGCCTGGTAGACGACTCAAACCGGGAGCGGAAATCTGGTTCAAAGGGCCGTCAACTGATGCAGCAACGGATGAGACACCCCTGAAAGCGAGGGTGTTAGCCTCAGATCCGACCACCAGTGGCAGAATTATTGAGTTTCAAGTGCCTCCGGGGCATTCTCTGAAGGATTGGCTCTATGAATTTGGTCAGGTGCCGTTACCGCCCTACATTTCCAATCCAGAAGCCAGCCCCGATCAGTATCAAACCGTGTACGCCGATCGCCTGGGAGCCGTTGCCGCCCCCACTGCCGGACTACATTTCACGCCCGAACTCTTACAAACGTTGGAAGAACACGGGATTCAGCAGGCATTTGTCACCCTGCATGTGGGAGTCGGCACCTTTCGTCCTGTAGAAGCGGAGGATATCACCCAGCATCAAATGCATGCAGAATGGGCAGAAGTCTCCCAGGACACAGTCGATCGCATTCGCCAAACTAAAGCCCAGGGCGGACGGGTAATTGCCGTAGGAACAACGGTGGTGCGATCGCTGGAAGGAGCCGCTCAGTCAGGACCTTTGCAACCCTTATATGGCAAAACCAATCTCTTCATTTATCCGGGCTATCAGTGGCAGGTTGTTGATGGCCTGATTACCAATTTCCACCTGCCAAAATCCAGTTTAATGATGTTGGTGAGTGCCCTGATTGGTCGCCAACGGTTGCTGGATTTGTATCAGGTTGCGATCGAAGAAGGATACCGCTTCTATTCCTTTGGTGATGCCATGCTGATTCTGCCAGAAGCCCGATGTGACGAGAAAGGATGAGGAAAATGGAAATACTGAATATTCCACACTACTCATTTCTCAGTAATGAAAACTTTGCAAAGCTGTCACCCTAATTCCTCCATGCAGGACTTTTATGGAGATAAAGATCTGGATAACACCCATTTTTGGACATTATACCAATTTGATTTGAAAACAGTGCCAATGTTACCCCCTCCCAGTCTCCCCTTGCCAAGGGGAGGTGCCGAAGGCGGTGGGGTTATGTGCAACGATCATGGTTTAAATTGGTATTACATCCTGTAATCTACCAGTTTTACCCTTAACCGGGAAGTATTGGGTTACAGGCACCTTTGATTTCTATGCCTCTGCCTCCAGTCACACCTGAGCCTCTACCTCAAGTGGCTTAATCAGGGTTTTGCGGCAGGGGGAGTGAACGATTACCTTGTGAGAGATCGCCGAGAGTCTGCATGAATTGGCAGCAACGATCGCCAGCGATTCAAGGCGGCGGCTAACTCGAAGCGACGGAACAGGGCAAAATCACCGGGAGGGCAATAGGTCAGGGAATCAAAGCCATTGCTGGCAATTTCTGCCATGACCTGATCCAGAATTTCTGAAATGGTGTATTTACCTGTCAGATAATGCGGTTCCAGATAGACTAAGGTGGCCGCGATCGCTCTCAGTTGCGCTGGATCGTCCAGTTGTTCAACGGCTGAAAGATCAATGTCTTCCCGGTCAATCACGATCGTATGCAGTTCCCGAATCTTCCACTTCACGAAATCCCGGTCTGAATGGCGAGGTTGGGTGCGGGGCAGAGTGCGGAAGGGCAGGGGGCCAAATTCAGAACCTCCTTCGGGGGCGCGATGAGTGGCATATTCAGCGGCGATCGCCCGTGCCCGATCGGTGACTTCCTGGGGTTGGAAATCCTGCATAGCAATCACCGTATTCGCCACATCAAAATAGTCACCACTGCCCCCCATGACCAGAATCGTAGAAATTCCATGATCCGTAAACAACTGGCCCACTTTATCAATGAAAGGAGTGATCGGTTCCTTCTCTTTGGCAATCAGGGCTTGCATCCGGCGATCGCGGATCATAAAGTTGGTGGCTGCCGTATCTTCATCGACTAACAGCAAGCGGGAACCTGCCTCCAGGGCTTCCATAATGTTCGCCGCTTGAGACGTACTGCCACTGGCATTTTCTGTAATGAATTGGGTGGTCGATCGCCCCAGAGGTAACTGATTAATAAACGGCGAAATATCCACACCCGCCACACTGCGACCATCTTCCGCCCGAATTTTCACGGCTGTGGAATCCGTCACCACCAGTTCCCGGCCATCTCCCGGAATGTGATTGTAGACTCCTAACTCGATCGCCCGCAGCAAAGTCGATTTCCCGTGATAGCCGCCGCCGACAATTAGCGTTACTCCGGCAGGAATGCCCATGCCCGTTACCGTTCCTCGATTCGGACAGGTAAATTCCACCCGCAACGACTCCGGAGATTGGAACGGAATGCCTGTTTTGAGGGGGCGATCGTCTACCCCACTGGCTCTCGGTAATACAGCCCCATCGGCAATAAAGGCCACCAGTCCCCGCTGCTGTAACTGCGATCGCAACCAGTCCGCATCCTCAGCCGTTTCTCCATGTCGCTGCACCTCATTCGCCTTCAGAGAAGCATAGTGCAACGCCTGCTCCACAATTTCCGACAAGTCCTCACATAGCATTTCCGCTGCCTGCCGTCCTGCCACCCGTCGTCCAAACGCAGGCAAACCAACGACAAACCGGGCTTCTACCCAGTCGTCATTGATCAATACCGAAGTACGCTCCAGAATCGTTTGCCGGGGTTGGGCGATCGCAATCAGGCCGCTACTACCACTACCCCGTCGCTGGCGAATCGATTGGGCAACGCGATCGAACTGGCGAGTCAGGTAATCGCGCAATGCCACTTCCTGACTGTGGTTGCTGTAGAGCGCTTGGGGAAATTTGGCCTGCCCTTGGGGAACCTGTACCCGAAATTGGCTGGGAGAAGCAAAGGGATCCCCCTGAACCCGATCGACCAGCAGCGTAAAGGTCGGGAATTGATAACGCCGTTCCAGGTCTTTGTATGCCTTGTAGCTTTGCTGATCAATCCGGTTAAGAAAGCGCCGTAAATCTGCTTCAGTAGCCATAGTCTAATGGGATAACGAGATGATGAGATGACAGGATGATGAGTATGTCCCATCATCACCCCCTCCCATCATCCCATTATCCTTTGGTTCAAAATCGCCGCAAACCAGCACTCCACCCGATCGCTCATCGCCTGCAGAGAATATTCCGCTTCCACATAACGGCGACAGGTCAGGCGATCGATCTGGTCTAATTGAGCGATCGCATCGACTAACCCTTGCACGTGATCTGGTTCCACTAACCAACCTGTTTTTCCGTGCTGCACAATTTCTGCAGGGCCACCCCGCTCATAGGCAACTACGGGTACGCCACAGGCCAAGGCTTCGATCGCCACATTACCAAATGCTTCTACCCATTTGGGAGTCATCAGCAACGCTCGACACTGGCCTAGAACCTGCTGCAATTCTGCGGTGGGTAAAAATCCTTCATAACTTACCGGAGCATCCGGATACTGATCGCAAATGTCATGCCAGTAGGCGGCATCCTGTAACACCCCCCAAACTTTGAGGGGAGTGTTGGTCACTTGAGCGGCCACGACAGCATCTTCCAATCCTTTTTCGGGAGCCAACCGTCCCACCCAGCCCAGGGTATTTTCTGGCTCGGCACAAAAGTTGTACTGCTCCAGGTCGAAGCCATTGCCTACTACCCAGAAGCGATCGCTACCAGGAAACGTCTCGGCCTGAGCGCGACTATGAACCGCAATGGTATGAGGAAATTGCTCTGCTACCTGAGTAATAATCCGATCCATGGCATGGGTAAGGGAACCCATGCTAACCAGATGCGCAACAGGAGTGGCCAAAGCAGGAGTTAAGTAGAAGGGCAACCAGTCATAGGCAAAATTTAAAATCAAATCGTAATTGTCCTGCACTTGAGAGGCATAGTTCCACATCTCAGCCAACACTGAGTTAGGAGGCATTGTAATCCACGCATCCCGACCTTCGTTTTGAGCGGTAGGATGCAGATCTCCGAAAACCTCAACTAAGGAAGAATCTGGCAAAACTGAACCTGCCGGAGCAATCACCGTTACCTCATGGCCTCGTTGCTGCATCATCTGAGCCATGTTTCTTAACGTCAGTTCCACCCCTCCTCCCAATCCCGAACCCAGTGGCCCAACCGATGTGGATAGAAAAAGTAAATTCAGCGGTTTTTGGAACATAGGAGATGTTTGTCTTCTGCCTGTGTGGAGATTCTTTTGTTTGCCATCCTCACTTTAAAGAAAGTGTGAGGATCAGGGCAAATTTCATACTCTCTTCGTATTAGCCGATAAAATTTACGAAGCAGTACGGTTGGTTTCGTGCGGCTGTGCTGTGCGCAGGGGAGCTACAGGATAGTTCGGTATGCTCGATACAGGCCAAATAGCACTTAATAGCGAAGCTCTAATGTGGTTTCGGCGAGGGTTGGCAGCCGCCAGTGCCAATGATTTCGAACGAGCGATCGCAGCTTTCAACCGGGTTCTGGACATTCAGGACGATTGCTATGAGGTCTGGTATGAGCGAGGACTGGCTTTAGAGAGCCGGGGAGATTACATAGAAGCGATCGCCAGCTTTGATCGGGCACTGCGGCTCAGTCCGGGTGACAGTGCGGCTGGCGTAATCTGGCATGAGCGAGGCAATGCCTTTCAATATGGGCTGGGAGATTACTCGCAGGCAATGGCTTGCTACGACCAGGCCCTGCGGCTCGATTCCCGGCATGAGGCCGTTCTGCAGAATCTGGGCAATGCCTTGCTCTATGGCTTGAGTCTGCCGGAGGAAGCCTTAGACGCTTACAACCGGGCATTGCTGATCAACCGGGAGAATAACCTGGCGTGGCGGAATCGGGGGAATGCACTGGCCGAATTGCGGCGCTACGATGAAGCGATCGCCAGCTACGATCACGCCCTCTCCATCTGGCCAGACGATCAGGTGTCCTGGCATGCCCGCAGTTTAGCGGCTGAAAAGATGGGTCTGGGGGACCATCAACCCACCACCCATGCGGCCTGGTATGGGGCTGGCTTTGGAGAGCAGACCTTCGTAGAGGGAGAAACGGACTCGGAAATTGTGTTTGCCTCCTTGTCCACCGCGATTGATGCAGACAGCAGTTCCCACAGTTCCAATCAGATCACTCTTACCCTGATCCTGGAAGATGACTGGGGCAAGCGAGAAATGATGTTAGAGCGCGACCAATATACCCTCGGTCGAGATTCTAACAGTGACATCTGTTTGCATTCCCAATACGTCTCCCGGAACCATGCGGTATTGACGAAAGTTAACCGTTCTGATGGTTATCCCACCTATCAAATTACAGATGGAGGGTTAGATCAAACACCGAGCCGGAATGGGTTGCTTGTGAATGGACAGAAGTGCCAGAGCGCCATTCTTCAAGCGGGGGATGAAATTGTGCTTGGCCCCAGGGTGCGAATTCTTTATCGTCTGCTACCCAATTCTTCTCATTAGATCTTTGGGTCTTGGTCAAGTGTCTTTTGCCAGTGAGGAACAGCTTATGTACCTCCACTAACCAACCTGAATGAGGGCAATTTGCTTACGACTCATGATGCGTAAAGCCCCCGCGCTTCAGCCGAGGGATATAAGCGAAGAGCTGAATTTATTCACCCATGATGAGGATCGTTGATGTACTCCCAGATCTTTTGAGTACTCACCTTGCCAGTTGTATCGAACATAGCTGTTTAGATATTGTAGTACAATTGCTCACATGAAAACCCTGAAGTTCAAGCTATATCAACACAAGCG
>JBBIQC010000148.1:8779-9160 GCA_037442585.1 Oscillatoriales cyanobacterium bin_317 | reverse complement strand
TCAGATGATCACGAAAATGGCTATCGGGACAATCAGGGCAACCTGATTACCACGGGGAGCACACCATTGTACACCCCAGCAGATCAGGAGAACTCGATTAAAACCGACGAGGATGCTCGGAATTGGCGGGAGGCAGGCACCCGTTACGTAGGGGGCAACCTGAAGAGACTGAGTGCGGCACTGGGCATTGATGATATCCCCGATAAGCTGGAATATCTGGTCAAGGGATACCGCAATCCGAACGATTACTTCAGCCTGTTCCGCAACTCCGAGTTGGTCAACAAAGGCTCCCACATCTGGTTCCGCAATAAGGTGGTGACGTCCTTTGACGATCACGACCAGGTGCGGAAGGGCAATCACAAGGCTCGCTTCTGTGCTGAT